>JAYVWH010000069.1:0-2992 GCA_043786265.1 Kofleriaceae bacterium
GCGGAGCTCGGACTCCTTGCGCGCGAAGCCCACGGCGAGGGTCTCACCGTGTGGCAGCGGCGACTCGAGGATCGCGAGCAGCGCGGAATCGCACGAGCTCGGCCAGGGCGGAGATGACGCCGGCGGCGTTTCCTCTGCGGCGCGCACGACCTTGAGGGTCGCGAACGGCGTGGCCGCGGCAGGCGGAGGTGGCTGGGTGGCTGCCGGGATTCGACGCGCGGCGATGTTGTGAGGACGCGGCGGCGCGCTTGGCTGTTTGCGCGCGAGCGAACCGAAGATCGATTCATTCATGGCCCCCGTATCGGCCGGGTGATGCCCCGGTTGCGGAATATCGCAAGTGGCCGCAACCAAGAAGGGTTTCTTTGCGCGCAGCCTTCATTGTAGGTCGCAATCTGCGTCTTACCGCGGCTCGACTTCGAAGGCCGACCATTGAGATGACGGATGCGGCACGTGTGAAGGGCATCTGCTGCATCGCATTTTCGGCAACCAGTGGCGAGCGGCGCCGATAGCAGCGCCCATGAACCTGGTCATCCTGCTCGGAGCTGCGCTGTGCGTGCCGATCATCATAATCCTCACCCTCGAGGTCGAGATGAGGTTTGACGGCTGGTGCAGCCGCATCGCAGAACGGTTCTGCCGAGCCGACGACGCGCTCAGCGCTTCTTGCGCGCAGGCTTGGCCGGCAGCTTCTTCTTCGCCGGAGCGGCCGACGCCTTCTTGGCTGGCCGCTTCTTCGCCGCAGGCTTCTTCTTCGCCGACGCCCTGGACGGTGTGGGATGGACCTGGATCAGCTCGCACGGCAGTTCGGCCCCGCGGAGCGCGCGCATGAGATCGGCATCGGACAACGCATCCTTGACGGCGAGGTAGACGCGGCCGGGGTCACCGTTGCGTGGGCCCCACGCACCCTCGCAGACGACATCGTGCTCGGCGCACGCCCGCGCGAGCATGGCGTAGGTGCGGTCGGCGTCCGGCGAGCCCGGGTGCGGCATGTAGTCGACGATCATCGCCCACCGGTCACCATCCTCGTGGATCCGGGTGTCGACGCGCGCGAAGGCGACATTGTTGCGGTCCCAGGTCAGGACGCCACCGTCGTCGGGCGTGACGACGATCGTGTCTCCCCATGTGGGTTTCGCGTGGAGGAATGGGACGTTGACGAGGCGGACCAGGCGAGAGCCTGGTGGTGCCGACGCCGGCGCTGGGCCGAGGTCGTCCGCCCACGGCGTCTCGGTGTCCTTGCCGCGGTTGGTCAAGCACACCTTCATTGGCGTCTGACGCTTGGCCATGGGGTGATCGTACGGAACTGTGATCCCGCGCGGCGAGTTTTTTAGCTCATTCGCACTTTGCAGTGAAATGAGGGGCCCGGCGCAGCGTCCAGGTTGTAGGGCCGTCGCGAAAGGGACTTGTGAAGCGAGCGCTATTGGCGATCGGGTTACTGGGGTTTGCCGCCACCACGGCGCAGGCTGCGACCGGGGTCACGGTGTTCCTGGACCGCAACGGGATGGTGCTCGACCGTAACTGGGATGACAGTCTCGAGGACATCGCGATCCCAAGGTTCGGCGGCAGCGCGCGGGTGTGGGCCGGCGTCGTGAGCTGCGTCCGCGAGAAGTTTGCCGCGTTCGATGTCGAAGTGGTCGACGAGCAGCCGCCCAGCGGCGAATTCATCACCGCGCTGGTCGGCGGCCGCGCAGAGCAACTAGGGTTCGACGGCGAACATGTAGCCGGCGTCGGTGTGTCGGATGTTGTCGTGACGCGCGACGCCATCGTCCACGTGTTCTCGCAATCGGTCGGGGAGCGCGACGCCAAGCAGCTGTGCGAGGTCGCAGCGCACGAGCTCGGCCATGCGATGGGGCTCGATCACAGCATGCAGTGCGGCGACCTCATGAGTTACCCGCGCGAGGAGTGCGGGTTCGGGCGCGTCGAGACGTTCACGGATGCCGATGCACCGTGCGGCGAATACGAGGATCGGGCCTGCAACACGGGCGCGGACACGCAGAATTCCTTCCAGCGTCTCGCCCGACTGGTTGGATTGCGCGCACCGGTAGAGCCCGATCCGGACGACGAAGGCGAGACCGGTCCCGAACCAGAGGAAAACCCATTCATACCTGCGCAAGAGCCCGAGCCGAACCCTGTCACGCCCGCCCCGGAGCCGCAGACCGAGGAGGAACCGGTGGTCGAGCCGCACTCGTGCATGCGGCAGCAACAGCAGCGCCGCCGTCACCGAGCACGACGCCGCTAGCCGAACGCAGCGAGTGACGCTGCGAGCTGATCGGGCAGCGCACGCTCGGCGAACTGCGCCGCCGCGCGAATCGCCGACGCGATCGCAGTCGCATCGCTACGACCGTGCGCGATCACGGCAGGCTTGGCGACGCCGGCGAGCAATGCGCCGCCGATCTCGGAGTAGTCGATCCGCTTCGCGAGGCCGCGGAGCGCCGGAGCGACGAGGGTCGAACCGAGGCGCGCACGCGGCGTCTTCTCCAGCTCCTGGCGGACGAGCCCGAACAGACCCTCTGCGATGCCCTCACAAGTCTTGAGCACGACGTTGCCCGTGAAGCCATCGGTCGCGACCACGTCGACGACACCGCGGAACAGATCACTGCCCTCGACGTAGCCGACGTACTGAAATGCGCCCGATGCCGCCGACAGCAAAGCGTGCGCCTCTCGCGTCAGCGGCGTGCCCTTTCCCTCCTCCGAACCGTTCGCGAGAAGTCCGAGCCGCGGACGAGGCCGTCCGTGAACCACGCGGTCATAGGCCGCGCCGAGCACTCCGAACTGCGCGAGCTGCGCTGCCTTGGGCTCGACGTTCGCACCGGCATCGCAAAGCGTGAGCGGTCCGGACGGCGTCGGCAGCACGGTGACGATCGCCGGCCGTTCGACACCACGCAGGCGACCGAGCACGAAGATCGATGTCGCGAGCATCGCACCGGAGTTTCCCGCTGAGACCACGGCGTCACCCTGCCCGGCCCCGACCAGCTCGACCGCGCGGCGCATCGACGAG
>JAYVWH010000070.1:0-4929 GCA_043786265.1 Kofleriaceae bacterium
TCGAGGTCAACCTCCCGCCGACCGGTACCTCGCGCGAAGCGGCGAATCTGCACGCGACCGTCTTCGAGGCGGCCCTCGCATCTGGCCTGACAGCCGAGCGCTACATGCTCGATGGTCGACTCGTGGGTTCGGGCGGAGGCAATCACGTCACGATCGGCGCACCGACGCCGCTCGCCTCGCCGTGGCTCGTACGCCCCGATACGCTTGCGAGCCTGATCACGTTCGTACAGCACCACCCGTCGCTGTCGTACATGTTCAGCGGCCTGTTCGTGGGCCCGACCTCGCAGGCGCCGCGCGTCGACGAGGCGCGCCACGACGCGTTGTACGAGCTCGAGATCGCGCTCCCGCGCCTGCACGAGAGTGCGCGTCCGCCCGCATGGGAGATCGACGCGGTGTTGCGTCACCTGCTCGTCGATGTCGCGGGGTCCACGCACCGCGCCGAGATCTCCATCGACAAGCTGTTCGAGCCGTTCGCACCCTACGGCCGTCAGGGCCTCGTCGAGATGCGCGCATTCGAAATGCCACCGCACCCGCGGATGGCCGCCGCGCAGGTCGTGTTCGTACGCGCGCTGCTCGCTGCGCTCGCGGTCCAGCCGTACAAGCACGCGCTCGTGCGCTGGGGCGCCGAGCTGCACGATCGATTCCTGCTGCCGTACTACATCTGGCATGACTTCGAGGATGTCCTCGCGCACCTCGCCACGTGTGGTGTCGCGTTGCCGACGGATGCGTTCCGACCGTTTGTCGAGCTCCGCTGCCCCCTCGTCGGCACGCTCGATGTCGATTCCGCGACCGTCGAAGTGCGCAACGCCATCGAGCCGTGGCACGTCCTCGGCGAGGAGGCCACACCCGGCGGGACCGCGCGCTACGTCGATTCGTCGATGGAACGCATCGAGATCCGTACGCACGGCCTCGACGAGGAGCGCTACGTCGTCGCGGTCAACGGCATCGCGCTGCCGATGCGCCGCGCCGGTGGTCGAGACGTCCGCGTCGGTGGCGTCCGGTTCCGCGCCTGGTGCCCGCCGCACGCGCTCCATCCGCACCTCGGCATCCATCACCCGGTGCGCATCGACGTCGTCGACACCTGGGGACGCCGCGGCGTCGTCGGTGGCGCCTATCACGTGTGGCACCCCGAGGGACGCGGCTTCGATGCACCGCCGCTCACTCGCATCGAGGCGACCGCCCGTCGCGCGCAGCGCTTCACGCTCGAAGGGCCGACGCAGTCGCCATTGCGGGCGCGTCCCGCCGATCCGCACCCCGAACAACCCTACACGCTCGATCTGCGTCGTTTCGATGCCGGCAAGCCGATGCCGCGCGCAGAGGACTGGGTGGAGTGAGCGAAGAGCTCGACGCCACGCTCGCGATGCACGACGAGCTGCTCGCCCGTCGGAGCCTCGACATTTCGATCGGCGCCGAGCCCACGTTCACGCGCGCCGATTCGTTAGATCCGGCGTGGACGAACCTGCCCGAAGGCAGCGACAAGCTTGCACGCGCCCACGCGCTCGCGGTGCACCTCGCTGATCGCCTGCCCGGTGCGGCGGTCTCTCGCGTGGTCGGCCGTCAGTATCCCGGCGAGGATCACGCGCGCTTCGCGTTCGGAGTGCGCTGGGGCGAAGGCGCAACCGGCACGACACCCGGCCCGCGCGGCGGCGTCGACGACAAGCCAGCAGCGCCGCCGACCGCTCTTGGCGCCGATCGCTGGCTCACCGTCACGCCGGATCCGGGCGTCGTCGAGGTCAACATGGCGCCGTCTGCAAACGCGAGCTCGTTCTACGCTCACGCAAAGGACGTCTGGGCCGCCGCGCAGCAGGCCGGCCTGTCCGCCGTGCGCCACCGATTCAATGGCGACACGATCGACTCCGGTGGGGGTGGTCAGCTCACGATCGGCGGGGCTCGACCCGATTCGTCGCCGTTCATTCGCCACCCGCACGTGCTGCCAGCGCTGATCCGCTACATCAACAATCACCCGTCACTGTCTTACTGGTTCGCATCGGAGTGCGTCGGTTCGGCGTCGCAAGGTCCGCGCCCCGACGAGGGAACGCGCGAGCGCTGGGACGAGCTCGGTATCGCGCTCGACTGGGTCGAGCACCTCGCCGATAGCGGCGAGCTATCTCCCGATCAGCTGTGGCACGCTCTCGGCCCGCTGCTGGTCGATTCCTCGGGGAACTCGCACCGCGCCGAGGTCAACGTCGAGAAGCTGTGGAATCCGCACATCACGGCGCACGGCCCGCGGCACGGCAAGATGGGCCTCGTCGAGTTGCGCGCGATCCGGATGCCCGAGCGCCCCGAGATGCTCGTCGCGCTCGTCGCGCTGCTGCGATCGCTCATCGGGCGCCTGATGGTGTCCGACTACCGTGAGCCGCTCGTCGACTTTCACGACGAGCTCCACGACCGTTTCGCGCTGCCGTCCGTGCTGCGACGTGACCTGCGCTTGGTCCTTGGTGACCTCGACGAGCACCGCCTCGGGATCCCCGCGCTGCTGCGCCGCGAGCTCGACGCGTGGCGTCCGCCGGGCATCACGTGCCGCCTCGGTGAGGCGACCCTGACCCTCTGCCCCGCTCTCGAGTTCTGGCCGCTCGTCGGTGATGTCGCATCGCAGGAACGCGCGGGAGCCCGCTGGGTGGACGCATCGACGCAGCGCTTGGAAATCTCCCTCGAGGGTCCGGGCCCCGACCGCATCGCGATCGGCGGCAAGTGGGCGCAGCTGCGGTCCGTTGGCGATGGTGTGCGCGCGATCGGTGTGCGCAGGCGCGTGTATCAGCCATCGCCGGGTCTGCATCCCGGGCTGCCGGTCACCGATCCACTCACGGTCGAGTGGTCGTGGGCAGGGCGTGCCCAGACGATCCAGCTGTGGGCGTGGCGGCCGAACGGCGGTCCCTACCCCACGCTTCCGCGCGACCGCAATGAGGCTCTCGATCGCCGCAACGAACGCATTCGCATCTCGACCCGTGAGGGCGACGTCACGGCGTCGTCGTTCTGGCGCGAAGCCCGGCCATTCACGATCGATCTGCGCGCCGCCGGTATCGAGTAGCTCAGCTCGGTGCGCTGGCAGTCGATCTCGCTCACGCAATCAGCGGTACGGAGACTTCGGTGGCGCCCCACAGAACTCCTTGGACGTGTCTGTGACGAGCACGTGCTTCGCGGTGAACTGATAGCGGCGAACGGTGTTGACCTGGCCGCCATTGCTGCGACAGGACCGCTCCTCACTCCAGGAGTGAATAAACCAGAGCTTGCTAGCTGCCATCTGAGCCGGCGTGGTGAGGGGCTTCCTACCGACCCCGAAGAACTGCGTATCCTTGTGGGACAGCGCGAGCTCCAGCTTGTCCTCCTTGAGCACTTTGCGAAGTGGCCCCTCGGATTCCTCGAGCTGCTTCAGTAGCGACTCGCCGTTTGCGCGCTGCACATCGCACACGTTTGGCTTGACGTCGTCGAGCGTGCCCACTGCAGGTCGTCGACTGCGCGACGCTCGCGCCGGTGATGACCGTTCCGGCAATGAGATCGTCCTGGGTGTAGCCGCGGGCTTTCACACACGGCGTGCACGCCCAGAGGGTGCCACCGCGCTTGAGGAAGTCCTGGATCATGACCGTGAGCGGCTCGAGCGGCAGCACCTGCGTGGTATCCGCCGCACGTTTACGTACGAGGTCGACGCCCGCGCTGGTGAGGAACACCGAGACCTTGAGACCGGCGGTCATACCGCCGTTCGCGATCGTGAATGCGACCGACGACAGCTCGTGATCGGTGCCGTGGGTGATGAGGACGACGAGATATCGCTGCGGGTTGGTGTTCTGCTCCATCCCGGCTGCGAACTGCAGCGACCGTGCCCGACCCTGTGACCGCGTTTCCGCTGGGATGCGCGTCGATCATGTCCGATCAGATATGAGTCGACCAATGTCCGATTCGACATGAACGCGGTGAATCAGGCGTCGTACAATCGCCGCGATGGGACTCCGCAGGCGGCTCGAGCTCGGCTACGGAATGCGCGTCGAGCGAAGTGTCCAAGGTCTGTTGCTCCTCGCTACCTTGGTGTTCGACGACCTGCGTCCAGCGTACGTAGCGTTCTCGCTACTCGCGCTGCAGGTCGTCCTCTCGCCGATCGCGAGTCCCTTTGCCCTCGTGTACGCGCTCCTGGATCGCACGGAACGGCCGCCTCGGCTCGGCGACGTCTACTACGACATGGCAGGCACGCGTGGAGCCGCCGCCATCTCCTGCGTGACCCTTGCGACCGCCTTTCTGTTGATTCGTAACGACGTTCCCATGGTCGGGCAGCTTCTGGTGGGCGCGGCATGTGCATCGTGCCTGCTCGCCGCCACGGTCGGCTTCTGTGCCGGATGCAGTCACTACGTCTTGGGACGTGACTTGATCGTTCACCGCAGGCCGGAAGGAGCCGCAGATGTCCAGCTCAGCGATGTCGATCAACAGCAAGTGTCTGCTTCGTCGTAACGTCCGGACCCAGCCGTATGGTCGCTGCTCGGTGTGTACGCTCCACCTGCGCGGCTGTCACGCGTGGCAGGCGAGCGTGTTCTCGTTCTTCGTGATCGTGTTGCTGCTCGGCGCGATGGCCGCGCCCCCGGGCCTTGCTCAGCGCGGCATGCTGGTTGCGGCATTGTTGTTCGTGCTCGTCCAGGGGCTCGCGAATCACCGCCGTACGGACCAGCTGATCTACAGCGAGCACAAGCTGCGCAATCACGCTCGCCAGCTCGAAGCGACGGTCGCAGCGGCGACGGACGAGCTGCGAGGTGCGAACCGAGAGCTCGCGCGCACGAACCTCACTCTCATCGAGCGTGATAGCCAGCGCGAGACGTTTGTGAACGGGCTCACCCACGACCTGCGGACATGTCGAGGTGCTACGTGGCACCATCGAAGATCGCCATCAACTCGTGCTCGGAGAGAGCCAGGCGATGCGCGACGTCATGGCCACGGTCGAACGTGCAG
>JAYVWH010000071.1:0-11991 GCA_043786265.1 Kofleriaceae bacterium
CGCCCGTCAAGGCCTGCGATTGCCACGCTTCGAGGGCGAGAGCTTTGATCAATGGATCCGCGGGTCTGTCTGGTTCTCGGATCGATGCGAATTATCCGGATTTATTAGCGTCCCAGGCGCTTATGTAAGAGGTCGGTGGTCATGACCGGGTTCGCGCGCCCTCCGGTTAGCTTCATGACCTGCCCGACAAAGAAGCCAAACAGGCCGTCTTTGCCAGCCGCGTACGCCTCCGCCTGCTTGGCATTGGCGGTCACGATCCCATCGATGATCTCCCATAGCTGGGGCTCGTCGGAGATCTGCTGCAGCCCCTTGGTCTCGACGATCCGCGAGGGCGGCTCGCCGCTCTTGTAGCTCTCGGCGAACACTTCCTTGCCGATCTTTCCCGAGATCGTGCCGTCCTCGACCATGCGGATCAGCTCGGACAACGTCGTCGGCATCATCGGCGACTGCTCGATCGTGCTGCCGTCGGCGTTGAGTGCGCCGAGCAGCTCCGTGAGCATCCAGTTCGCGATCGTGCGACCCGATCGTTCGCCAGGATGGACCTTGCACGTCATGTCGAAGTAGTCGGCGAGCGCGCGATCACCAACAAGCGTGCGTGCGTCATCGGGTGACAGGCCGTGCTGCGCGATGTAGCGCTGAAACCGTGCGGTCGGCAGCTCGGGGAGCGTGCGCAGGATATTCGCCATCGTGCCGCCGTCGACAACGAGCGGCGGCAGATCGGGATCGGGGAAGTAACGATAGTCGTTCGCTTCCTCTTTGCTGCGCATCGTGGCCGACGTTCCTGCATCGCCGTCCCACAGCCGCGTCTCGCGCATCACCCGGCCGCCACCGTCGACGATCCGGATCTGGCGGGCGATCTCGTGCTCGATCGCGGCCTGCACGAACTTGAACGAGTTGATGTTCTTGAGCTCGGTGCGCGTTCCGAGTCGATCCTCGCCACGCAGGCGGATCGAGACATTGGCATCGCAGCGCATCTGGCCCTTCTCCATGTCGGCCTCGGAGATCTCGAGCCAGCGCACGAGGCGATGAAGCGACCGCATGAACTCGGCGGCATCCTCGGCGCTCGTGATCACGGGCTCGGTGACGACCTCGACGAGTGGCACACCCGCGCGATTGAGATCGACCTGCGACGTCTGACCGACGTGCATGTTCTTGCCCGCATCCTCCTCGAGGTGGATGCGCGTCAGCCGCACGCGCTTGACCTCTCCGCGGACGATCGTATCGAGGTAGCCCTCCTCGCAGATCGGCTCGTCGAACTGCGAGATCTGGTAGCCCTTCGGCTGATCCGGATAGAAGTAGTGCTTGCGCGAGAACCGCGACCGCGCGCGAATCTTCGATGCGGTCGCGACACCGAGCTTGACCGCCAGGTCGAGCGCGCCGCGATTGAACGACGGCAGCGTGCCCGGCATGCCGAGCACGACCGGGTCAGTGAGCGAGTTTGGCGGCGCACCGAACTCGACCGCCGAGGGAGAAAACGCCTTGCTCGCGGTGGCGAGCTGCACGTGCACCTCGAGGCCGATCACCGGCTCCCACACCTCGAGCAGCGCGGCCAGGTCGGTCACGACACTCCTCGGGGGCGCTGCGTGCCGAGCCCGACCTGCGCTTCGATCACGTGACCGACGCGGAGCACCGTCGCCTCGTCGAGTGGCTTGCCGAGCAGCTGCGCACCGACGGGGAGCTGCTCGCTCGTGAGGCCGCACGGGACGCTCATGCCGGGGAGACCGGCGAGGTTGCACGACAGCGTGAACACGTCACCGAGGTACATGTCGATCGGCGACGCCTTCGCCCCGAACTTGAACGCGGCGGTCGGTGTCGTCGGCGTGAGAATGACGTCGCACTGGGTGAACGCTTCGTCGAAGTCACGCTTGATCAGCGCGCGGACCTGCTGCGCTTTCTTGTAGAACGCGTCGTAGTAGCCGGAGCGCAGCGCATAGGTGCCGAGCATGATCCGGCGCTTGACCTCGGGACCGAAGCCCTCGCCGCGCGAGCGGTTGTAGAGATCGATCAGATCCTTCGCGCCCTGCGCAGCCTTGCCGAATCGGATGCCGTCGTAGCGCGCGAGGTTCGACGATGCCTCGGCGGGCGCGACGATGTAATACGCAGCGAGCGCGAGGTGCGTGTGCGGCAGCGAGACGTCGACGATGGTTGCACCGCGATCTTTGAGCGCGGCGACCGTGCGATCGAGGGCCGCGCGGATGTCGGCATCGATCGCATGCGCGCCACCTTCGGCGCCGCTGCGCGGGCCGGCAAAGCCGTCCGTTGCGATCGACTGCGCGCCGCCTTCGGCGCCGCTGCGCGGGCGGATTCCAACCGGCGTATTGCGCCGGCTCGGCATCGGCAGATCGTCCATCAGCGCATCCGCGCCGACCGCAGCTGCGACATCGGAGAAGCTGTCCTCGGGACTTGCCTCTGGGCTCGGCGCCCGGCTCGGCGTCGACCGCTCCTGTGCCCCTTCGTCGAACGATGCTGCGACGTCGGAGAAATCATCCTCGCCACGCGGCTCGGACGTGTCAGGACGGGAGATCTCGATGATTGGTTCGGACTCGCGGCGGATCGGCGCGGGCGGCGACTTCGCCGGATCGCGCCGGATCACGTTGGCGACGGTGCGGCGCGGCTGCGCGGTCGCTTCGGGTGCCGGCGCGGGTGCGGCGTCGTCGTCGGAGGACGCCCCGATCTCGACCTCGTAGTCGTCCTCGACCGGGGCCTGTCGTTGATACGCGCTCGGCGTGAATGATGTGGGCGGTGGCGCAGTCGGCGCCTTGTGACGGTCGGCGCGGCGCGACTCGTCCGCCTTCGCCTGCATCTGTCCCACGTCCGCGATCCGCGTGTTCTCGCCGAAGTCCGATGGGTCCTGGGCCGGATAGCCGTGCTGCGGCGTTTGCTTCGGCTCGGGCTGTGCGGCGATCGAACGCGGCGTCTGACGGCGGATGATCGCAGGGCCCGTGCGCTTGACCGTCGCCGGCTTGGGCGGCGGTGCGATCGGATCGTCGGGCAATGGCGCCGACATCGATGGAGACAACAGGTCAGGACGCGAGGCCGAGGTGTAGACCTCGTCTTCGTCCTCGTCTTTGCGCGGGCGCATGGAGACGTCGAGACGCGTCGCACGCACGTCCTCGATATCGTCAAAAGCGGGCAGCTCGCCGCTTCCGCCGAGCATCTCCCCAAGCGCCGCCGGCGCCCCCTGCGCTCCGACGTCGGAGAAGTCCGTCTCATCGGGCTGCGCCCACGCGTCGTTGTAGGACGCCGGCACCGTCTGCGGCCGTTCGGCCTCCTCACCGTCGAGCGCGCGTTCGAGCGTCATCTGCTCTTCGAGCTCGTTCTCGCCACGCGGCTCGAATGCCGGCGCGATGTCGTCGAGCGTGTGGCTGGCGTCAATTGCCGTCAACGCGGGCTCGGGAACTCGCGACGCGGTCACGGCGGCCGAGTCGAGCGCGGGCTCGGGCCAGGCCATCGGATCGTCGGCCGTGGCGAGACCGGCATCCGCGGGCGCCGATTCGTGCAGGTTGTCGAACATCGAATCCCACGCGTCGAGCTCGGACGACAGCTCCTCCTCGGCGAGGAACGGCTTGACGGGCCCCTTGGGTGGCTTGTCGCCAGCGCTCATCGCGTCCCCTTCAACGAGAGCTGCAACTGCTCGCGGATCTCGATGTGCTCGCGCGAGACCGACCATGCGGTCAGCTCGAGCGCGGCGGGGCTATCGGTCAGCGCCCGACCACCTTTCCCGACGTCGAGGATCTGCAGCGCGACGGCCAGGTCGCTCGCCCAAACGAGGCCGGCGCGCTGCCCCACGGCGAGCGCGGCACGCTTGAACGCATCGACATCCGACAGCTCGGAGCCGCGACCCTGCACGACACTCGCGATCACGGCCTTGGCCTTCCGGTTGTATTCCTTCTTCAGGATCTTGGCGCGCTCCGCGATGCCGGTCTCCTCGCCGATCACGAGCTCCTGAAGCTGTGGCGGCAGTGGCAGCTCGGCCGCCTTGAGCGCTGCGGCGAGGGTCCACGCGAGCTCGCCATCGCGCAGCTCCGCCAGTCCCGCAACGCCTTCGGCGATCGTCGCGACCGCACGTCCCAGCAGGAACCGGTTCGCGGGCGTAGTGCCGCCGGCGACGTCGGCGCCAAGACACAGGATCGGTGTCTCGCCGGCGAGTGCGCGCGCGAAGCCGGTGCGCTGGGCATTGATATAGACATCGACATCGTCGAGGCCGAAGCACGCGAGCGCGGTGACGAGCGGCTCGTACTTGTCTCCGAGCTTCTTGAGCGCGAGCTTGTCGCCGCGCGCGAAGCCGAGCTTGCCGGCGTCGACACCTGTCGCTGTCTGAATGACGGGCGACACGACCCGCCATAGCTCGTGCAGCGCCCCACCGAGCGAGCCGCGGAGGATCAGGCGGGCACGCTCTTCGAGGCGCGTGCGCGTCGGCGCCACGAGCTTCTGGCGGCCCTGCGTCAGGACCTGCCGCTGATCGACCGATGGCGTAGCGATCGCTTCGACGGCGACCAACGAGAGCCAGCGGGCATCGACATCGGCCTCCCATGCATTCACCTGCGCCAGCTTCTCGTAGAGCATGCCGCGCGCGGGTGCGAGAGCGATCGAGTCACGGAAGCTGTCCGCGGTCGTCGACAGCACCTGTGCGCGTGCGCCTGATTCGAGCAGATCGGCGAGCTCGCGAACGACATCGAGGTTGAGCGGATCCAGGGTTCGCGCGCGATCGAGTGCGAGACGTGCGCTGACACGATCGTTGAGGCGATCGCGCAGCATCAGACCCAGCCGAAGCTCCTCACGCGCCTTCTCGGGCGGCGTCGGACGCATACGCGCGAGTGCACGCAGCTCGCGCACCGCCCGCTCCCAATCGCTCGCCCGGAGGCACAGACCGAGCAGGCGCTCGCGCAGCGGAGCGTCGTCGGGTTTGCTGTCGACGACCCGCTCGAGCGACTCGATCGCACCACCGATGTCGTTGGTGCTCTCCGCGAGGACCTCGGCGAGTTGCAGCTCGATCTCGCTGCGGCGGTCGGGGCGTGTCTCGGCGGTCAGATAGCGGCGCCACAGTGCGACCGCAGATTTCACCTCGCCGGCATTAAACGCGAGGTCGGCACGGAATCGCAGCGCTTCGACGTGGCTGGCGTTGCGCTCGAGCAGCTCGTCGAGATCGAGCATCGCCTTCTCGGTGTCACCCATGCTCTGGAGTACCGTCGCTCGCTCGAGCAGTAGCGGCACCGTCAAGGAGGCAGCGTGGCCCTCGGTATCGTGGAACTGGATGCGGTCGCTGAGCGCCGTAACCAGCGCGCGCGTATCGGCGCGCTCGCGCAATAGCTCGAGGAACCGGCCCAGCTCGGCTGCTCCTGGATCGTTAACGAGGATGCGGCGGTACCCGGCGATCGCGTAATCCGTGTTGTGCGGCATCCCCGGACCGTCGAAAACTGACACCGCCTCGCGCAGCAGCTCGAGGCGAGCCGCTCGATCACCGAACGCGCGCGCCATCGCGTAGGCAGCGGAGGCGGCGGTCGCCTTGTCGCCGATCCGGTTCGCCATCCGGCGCAACGCGGCAAGCGCACGCAGATCGTCGGGGCGCGCCTTCAGCACGGCAGAGACGACCGAGCCGGCTTCGCGCATGCGACCGGCCAGCTCCAGGGCTTCCGCGCGATCGAGCTCCCATGATGCAGCCGCGGCTGCGTCGTCTGCGAGAGTGCCGCGTAGCTCGAGGACCTCCGCACGTGCAAGCAGCGGATCGATCGCAGCGAACGCATCGGTTGGGTTGACGTTCGTTGTCGCCGCGGTCTCGGCGCTGATCAGGAGCGCACTCGTATCGTCCGGCGCCGTCGTGCGCGCGGTGGCGATCCGCTGGTCGGCGAGCTGGAGGTCGCCGGCAGCAGCCGCCATCGCCGCGCCGCGCAGCAGTAGCGCCGCGGCAGCCTCGGGCATGTCGACTGCACTGGCTAGGCCCTCGTACGCTTGCGCCAGTTGCACTGCGTCCCCCCGACGTGCGGCGACGAGCGCGGCGCCGAGATGCGCGCCACGCCGGGTCGGGTCGAGCGCGATCGCAGCCTCGAAGGATTGCGCAGCGCGCTCGGCATCTTCGAGGACAAGTGCATACATCCAGCCGCTGTCCTCGGCGAGGGCGGCCGCGAGACGCGGATCTCCCGTGCGCCCGGCGAGCGCCGCGGTCGCCTCGACGCGCATCACCGTGTCGGTGCGCGCAGCGGCGATATCACCGAGGCCCAATGCGGCAGCGGTGCCGGCGACCGACGGATCTTCGTTCGCGATCAGGCCGCGATAGATCGCGGCGGCTTCGTCCAGTTGACCGGCTGCCTCGAGCGCACGCGCGTGGAGCCACGCTGCATCGGGTGTCGCGTCCACCTCGGCGATCGCTGCGCGCGCGGCAACCGCCGCCGGCTTGTCACCCAGCTTGACGCGGCAGCGCGCGATACCCTCGAGCGCAGTGCGGTCGTCGGGCATGCGCGCGATCCACTCGTCATAGACCTGGACCGCCTGAGCCGCATCGTCGAGGCGAATCTCGAGGACCCATACCGCCTCGCGGAACGCGCGGCGAGCTGCAGGGCCGTCCGGCAGCGCCTTGGCCTCGGCGCGACGCTCGGTGACCAGCTCTTCCCATCGCTCCTGGGCGCGCAGCAGATCGATCAGCGACTCGCGAATAAACGTGTCGTTGGGCCACAGCGCGAGCACCTGACGATACAGCTCGGTCGCGGGCTCGACCGCCCCGGTGCGTTCGCGCAGCCGCGCCGCGGCAAACAGTGCAGTACCGCGGCCGGTTGCATCAGTCTCGTCGGCGGCGATCTTGACCAATAGATCCGTGCGTTCGTCGTCGCGACCGAGCTGCGCGAGTGTGCTCTCGAGCCGCCAGCGCGGGCCAATCTCTCCTGGAACGAGAGCGACAAGCTCACGCTCGTACTTCAAGACAGCTTCGAGATCGCCGTGACTGCGCGCGAGTCGGATTGCCCGTTCGACCAGCGCACGCCTCGCATCGGAGTCCGTCGCCGCGGCCAGTGCGGTGTCGAGGCGCGCGAGCGCGTCCGCGACGCGTCCCGTCAGGTCATCGAGCTCGGTCAGCGCCTCGAGCGCCGCAGGATGACCTGGCACTGCTTCGAGAGCCTTGCCCAGCGCGGCCCGTGCTTCCTCGAGCGCCTCGGGCGTGTGGATCTCGTGCACGAGGAGCTCGCTGCCCTGGATGTAGAGCGTGGCGGCCGCTTGCGGATCGGGGCGTGGCGCCTGCCCTGGTCCGAGCCACGTGCCGAGCAGTGCCGCGTGAGCGGCAGCGAGATACGTCACCGCGAGCGCTGGAACATCGATGCGTGCGATTGCGTCGCGCTCTGCCGCCGACGTCAGCACGATGAAGCCGGGCGCCGTGGCCTCGAGCGAGGCCAGCAGTGAGCGCGCCTGCACTGACTGGCCGCCCCGCAGTAGCGCGTCGACGCGCCGGAGCGAGAGCGCCATCGCGCGGGCCGGATCGCCTTCGACCGACTGCCAGTTCTGCACCAGCTCGGCGAGGTCTTCGTATCGCCCGAGCTCTTCGGCGAGCTCCGTCAGGTCGGCGAGGACGATTGGCTCGCCGGGCGAGAGTGCGAGGGCTTGCTGTAGGTAGTCCCAAGACCGATCCGGAGTGTCCTTGCGCGCGAGCTCCGCTTGCCGACGGCGCAGCGCGACCAGTTCGAGCCGCAGCGCGAGCGCCCGCGTCGGGCGCTCCCCTGCCACCGTCGAGCCCGGATCGGAACCGGGCCCCGCCGGACCGAACGCCGCGAGCAGCACCGTCGCGAGCGCCTCGATCGCCACCGCGGTGTCCTTCGGTGTCCCGTGCTCCTCGACCACGCGCAACCGCTCTCTCGCCACACGCTCGGCCATGGTGGTGTGCCCGCCCGTCGTCGCGAGCGCCGCGGCCTTGTCGAAGACCTCCTGGGCACGCGCGACATTGCCGCCCGCGCCGGCGGTGCGACCTAGCTCGACGAGATAGCTGACCTTGCGCGCGGGTTGCTCGACAGTGTCGGCGAGGCGCTCCCACACGTCGAGGAGTGCGGGGATGTCTCCGGTGCGCGCGATCACGCGCTCGAGCTCGAGCAGCACGCCCTGGTGGTTCGGCGCGATCCGCGCGGCCTCGTCGAGAGCAGCGCGCGCCTCGTCGGGCTCGTTCATACGGTGGTTGCTGACGCGAGCCTTCTCCAGCAACAGGTCTGCTCGCTCGTGATCGTTGCGGGCGTACTCGATCTCGGCGTCGACGAGCTTCTGGAGATTGGGCCACAGCTGCCGGCGGTAGAACACGCGGCGGATCGCCCACAGATTCGGCCGCAGCGAAGGGTCGAGCCCGAGCGCGCGGTTGTATGCCTTGACGGCGCGGGCTTCGTCGCCGAGCCGGCGTTCGTAATGCTCGCCAAGCTCGTACGCGTTGATCGCAGCCGCGGTCGGATCGGCGAGGACCTTGGCCTCGAGCGCGTCGCTCATTGCTCGAGCGCGCGCCTCACCACCAGCCTCGGCGAGCGCGGCGAGCGCCTTGTCGACCACCGTCGGCGCCTCGAGTTGCGCTTCGAGCGGCTGGTCGACGACGACATTGGGCGTGGTCGTGCCCGCTTCGATGCCGCCTTCCATCGTTGTGATGTCTTGCGTTCCCGCAAGCATGTCCTCGACGGACTCGGCCGGCGGTATCGATATGCGTCGCAGGCGTGTCTGCTCGCCGGTCGGGGGCTGTGCCGGCGGACGATCCGCGGTCGCGGTCCGTGCAATAGCGGGCGGAGGCGGCCGATCCGCCGTCGTCGTGCGGGCTTGTGCGGGCGGAGGCGGGGGCGCGCTCGCCGTGCGGATGCGCGGCGGGACGGTGGCGACGGCCGGAATGTTCGGCATCGCCACGCCGGGCGAGGTCTGACGTGGGGGTGGGATTGCAGGCGGCTTGATCGGCGGCAGCTTCGCCGACGGGATCTTCGGAATCGGTGGCGGCGCTCCTCCACGCAGCGGCGGCATCGCCGGCGGCTTCACGGCGATGCCGATCGCGGTCTGCTTCGGTGGTGGGAGCGATGGCTTTTCGGGCGTCTCCGGCAGGACGCTCACCGCCGAGACCTCCTCGACGTCGTCCTCGAACTCGATCACGGGCTCGCTCTGCAGACGCGACTTGAGCGCCGGAGACTCGAGCGGATCGTTCGGCCCCGCTGTCGTCGTGAATTTCGCGGGCTCTGCGGGCGCGACAGCCGGCGGCTCGTCATCGTCGGTGTCGACGCTCACTCCGGGCTCGCTCTGGAGGCGCGAACGCAGCGCGGCTGATTCGAGCGGATCTTTCCACTCGACCTTCGGGGTCTGCGTGGACTCGTCGAGATTGACCTCGATGCTGCCCTCGCTGCTGCGCGGCGCTGGATCGGTGCGCGACGGGCGCGACTCGATGCTCCCCGCACTGGTGCGGGGCTTCATCTCCTCGAGGTTGACCTCGATGCTCGGCTCACTCACCATCCGCGGGTTCTTGTGCTCCCCGCCCTCGATCGAGTGCTCGCCGCCGGCCTCATCCTCGTCAGCAAACTCGTAGGAGTCGATGCGCGATGCGAGCGAGCCTCTTGGCTCGCTGGCGCCCGGAGCGGGCGTCGAAACCGGTGCGCCCTCGCCTGCGCCCGAGTCGTCTTCGGGTGGGGTACCCAAGGGACCAAAGATCACCGTTGCAGAGGGGGTGTGTCAACGCCAGGAGACCGTCATTCCGCGCATTTGGCCATGCTACACATGCGCCGTGATCTCCGCATTCCGCCTTGGCGACGAGCCGCTCACCCTTGAAGTCCTGGCCCAGGTCGCCCGGAGCGAGCGTCAGGTCGAGATCGGCGCCCGCGCACGGGCCGCGATGGACCGCGCACGCGCGGTCGTCGACGCGGTTGTTGCGGGTGGCGATGCAGCCCCTGCCGTATACGGCGTGAACACGGGGTTTGGCGCGCTCGCCGAGGTGCGGATCAGCGCGGACCAGGTGGTGCGCCTGCAGAAAAACCTGGTCCGCTCCCACGCTGCAGGCGTCGGCAGCCCGCTCCCCCGCGAGAGCGTCCGCGGGATGATGCTGCTGCGCGCGGCGGTGCTCGCCACCGGTCGCAGCGGTGCGCGCGCCCTGTGCTGCGAGCGCCTGTGCGAGCTGCTCAACGCGGGCGTCCATCCAGTGATTCCCGCGCGCGGCTCGGTCGGCGCATCCGGCGATCTCGCGCCGCTCGCCCATCTCGCGCTCGGAATGATCGGCGAAGGCTTCGCGGAATATCGCGGCGAGACGCTGCCGGCGGCCGAGGCGCTTCAGCGCGCGGGCCTGCCGCTCCTCGTGCTCGAGGCGAAGGAAGGCCTGACGCTGCTCAACGGTACCCAGCATATGACCGCGATCGGTGGGCTCGCGATCCTCGACGCGGAGGTGACCTGCCGCGTCGCTGATATCGCCGGTGCAATGTCGCTCGAGGCTCTGAAGGGGACCGTGCGCGCATTCGACGAGCGTGTCGTTGCAGCCCGCCCACACCCCGGACAGATCGAGGTCGCTCGGTTCCTGCGCGAGCTGCTCGCCGGCTCGGAGATCGCGGAGTCGCACAAGGACTGCGGCAAGGTTCAGGATCCGTACTCGCTCCGCTGCATGCCGCAGGTCCACGGCGCCACGCGCGACCTCCTCGCGTACGCACGTACGGTCCTCGAGCGCGAGGCTGGATCGTCCACCGACAATCCGCTCGTGTTCGTCGACGGTCCGGACGGCGACGAGATGATCAGTGGCGGCAATTTCCACGGGCAGCCGATCGCGATCACGCTCGACGCGGCCGCGATCGCGATCGCCGAGCTCGCGAACATCAGCGAGCGCCGAGTAGAACAGCTCGTCAACCCGCATCTATCGAGCGGGCTGCCGCCGTTCCTAGCGCCCGATAGCGGGCTCAACTCAGGGTTCATGATCGCGCAGGTCTCGGCGGCGGCGCTGGTGTCCGAGAACAAGATTCTCGCCCACCCGGCCTCCGTCGACTCGATTCCGTCGAGCGCCGGGCGCGAGGATCACGTCTCGATGGGCGCCACGGCGGCGCTCAAGCTCGCCATGATTCACGATCATGTGCGCACGGTGCTCGCGATCGAGCTGCTGTGCGCCGCGCAGGGTCTCGATCTGCGGCGGCCGCTCACGACGACGCGGCCGCTCGAAGCGGTCCATGCTGCGATCCGCGCCCTCGTCCCCCCGATGATGGAGGACCGGCCGCTGGCGCCCGATATTCAAACGGTGCGCGCACTGATCGATGACGGTACGCTGGTGGCGGCCGCGCGATCCGCCGGCACGCATCCATGACTCGCTGCGCGCTGCTCGTCCTCTTGCTCACGTCCACGGCTCACGCCGACGGCAGCGAGGCGCCCGTGCAGGGTGCAGCCGCCGCAGAGACGACGCCGAACCGATTCAATCTCCGGATCGGTGCTGCGACGACCGATTCGAACGGGCACCCGACCCTCTGTCTCGATGTTCGCGTCTGGCGCGGGCTCGGCGTCGAGAGCTGCGGCACCGGTCAGGCCGTGCTGCACGACGATCCCGGCTACGAAATGGCGCACTTCCGCGCGACCTGGTCGCTGGTCGAGCGCGCGATGCCGCCTGGCGGGACGGTGCGCTTGCGTGGCGGCGTCGGCTGGGCCGAGATGCAGGTCGGCGTCGATCATCCAGGCTTTCGCTTCAACACACTCGATGGCGATCGCGGTTCGGTCGCCGGCCCCGAGGCCAGCGTGCAGGGTCAGTGGCTGATGCCGCTCGGAGGTGGTATCGAAGCGGTCGGCTCGGCGACGATCGGTGCGGCCGTGTTCGCGAGCGCCAATCAGCTGGTCATCCCGCAGGACAGGCTGCAGCCGTTCGCTTCGTTCGAAGTCGGCCTCGGCTGGTAACTACTGTCCAGCGACGAGCACGGTCTCCACAAGATCCGTCCCGTAGCGATACGGAACGTGCGCGGGCTCATCGCAGTTCCAGATCACGAGGTCGGCCCGTGCGCCCGCGACGAGCGTACCGGCTGCGACGCCGAGCGCTGCGGCAGCATGGCG
>JAYVWH010000072.1:0-5678 GCA_043786265.1 Kofleriaceae bacterium
GGAACAGCGCGCGTGACATCGCGGGGGGCTCGAGGAACGGTTTGTCTCGTTCACTCGACGGGACCTCCGCCCCGAACGGTGTCTTGACAAGGCCAGCCGTCAACGCCAACAGGGGCACAGATGCGCGCTCGGGATAGCTCCACTGGAGATACGCTCCAAGTAGCCGGCCCGTTACGCCGTTGTTCGTGTTGCCATCGAACTCGACAGCTGCTGCAACACCATCGAGCTGCGCGTCCGCACGGAGGCGCGCGCGTGGAATGCTGAGTCGTGTTTGGTTGAGCGGCGCGCGTGTGCTCGGATCGAGCTCGTCCTGGGACGCTTCGCTCCACGGCACTGCATCGACCTGCACGAAGCCCGAGAACACGACGCGCCATGCGCCGGGTGTGAGGATCGGACGCGTGACGATACGAGACTCGACGGATGGCGTCGACGGTTCGTCAGCTATTTGCGGCTGTTGGTCTGTCGGCGTAGGCGCTGTTTCCCGGCGCGGCTCTTGCGGAGCGTCAGGTGCGGGCTGCGCGTGCGCTTCGATCGAGAGGAGTAGTGCGCAGCCGACGATCAGACGATGAGCTGGCATCCAGGGACGGTCAGCTTATGTCACTGCGGTAGGGGCGGGAGCGAGCCGTCCGCGTTTCTCAGCGGCGTCACGGGCGTTTTGTCGACGTGCTGCCAATCGACACACTCGTTCAGGATCTCTGCGTGCGTCTGGGGGTTCGTAAAGCAGCTTGCATCGACGTCGGCATCGACAGGGCTGGTGTCGATGCCTGCATCGGTGGGCTTGCCCTTCGAATTACCGCACGCGCCAAACGCGAGGAGGCTGATCAAGATCATCGTGCGCATGTTCACCTCGGCTCGCAGAAACCGTGACGGCACTTGCCGCCACCGCAGGTGGTGTCGTTGGTGCAGGTAGAGCAGCTCGTCGTGGTGGTCTTGCTGTCGAACAGGCAGTCACACGGTTCCGGATGCTCGAATTTTGCAAGGTCGCCGCCTTCGAAGTCGCGCTTCACGTGCATCGCGCAGACTGGAACGAAGTGCGCATCGATCTGAAGCTGCAGCGGGTCGAACGTCGGAGCGGGTACTAAGTTTTCGCCCACGATGAGATGGATCACCCGACGAGCATCGAGGTTGACCACCTCGCCCAGCCCGTCGACGCGTGCCAGCCAGTGCGTATACGACCATGGATTGTACTGGCCGAAGCGCATTGGCTTCTTGTCGAGCGAGGTCAGCGTCGAGTTTGGATAGTAGGCGCGGTACTGCTTGAACGCCTGAAACGCGAGCGGCCGGATCGACGTCCGGAACTCCTCGTAAGTACCGGCGCCGAGCATGCCGATCGTCGCGTCGGGGCTGGACGATGAACCGACGTTCGTCGCGAGGAGATCGAGGGTTGTTTGTGATGTCCCGCGGAACTTCGCCGCGGGCACGCCGATCATCGTTGCAAGGTGCAGCGACGTTCCTTTGGTTGCTGGCAGAATGTACGTGAGCAGGGGATCCAGCCAGGGAGTCACCATGCCCATCGCCGCACCGAAGCCGAATACGAAGTAGGCCTCTTCAGCAGTGATCGCTTGCTGCGACGACGCGAGCGGAACGACGAACGCGAAGGCTTGCGCAGCCGCTCGGAAGTCGCCGACGTCCGCAGGCTTCGTCAGCGGACACGCATCGATGAACACGACCGAGTCCGCGATGTCGGGGACGATGCCCGCTCCAGGCGAGCACGTCGGCGGCGTCGCGACGCCGTCGTAGCTCGCCGGGATATAGCTGAGGTTCGTCGTCATCGGAGTGTTTCCGTAGAGCGACTGCAGATTCGGGCACGAACCTGCGGCACGCCACACGAGCGTGATGTTCTCGGTTTCGCGAAGGAGCTTGCCGAGCTTCTTGATCAGCGGGATCTGCGTCTCGCCGAAGCTCATGAACACCGGATTCGGGAGGTTTGTGCTGTCTACACAAGCCTGCTGCGCCCGAGCCTCCCGGCCGCCCGCGAACGCGAGCAGGACCACCGCAACTAACACCAGTCTCTTCATCGTTCCTCCAAGTCCGCGTAAGGACATCAAGCATCGTTGCTTCATTGGGCGGTGCAGTCGTTCGGAGTGGCCTTGCAGCGACCCATCATGTTGCAGGTGACAAGGTTGCCATTCTTGTCGGTCGGGCACGAGTCGTAGGACTCACCGGTGCATGCCGCGAGGTGCGCTGCGTCGGTCTGTGTGCCGCCGCCATCGTCGCCTCCGCATGCCGACAGGAGAGCGACGATCAGAAGGGTCGACCGCATGATGGATCCTCGTCTGTTGTGAGGGGGGCGTCTACCTACAGAGCGATGACAGCCCGATGACAGCTGCGGGTGTCATTCCCATTGGCCTTGCAGCACGACGGTGACCACGCGACCCGCTGTGAAGTAACCCGCACGCGTCTCGGGCCGCTCGTTCAAGAGATCTTCGACGCGCAACACGGCAAGGTGATCCTTGGTGAGCTGCGCCGATGCAGTTAGCTCGACGAGCGCATAACCCGGCACGCTCTGCGTCTTGTCCATCGACTTGCCGAAGTACCGAGCGCGCACGAGCAACGTCAAACGCTTCTCGGGCCTACCTTGCAGCCACACATCCGCGCGGTGGTGCGGGAGGCGCTGCTCGGTCGCCGGCTGGTCGGTCTTGATGAAATTGTACGAGCCGCCGACCTCGAGCGTCGCGGGCAGCGTCACGCGCGCCTGCGTGTCGACGCCGTAGTACTTCACCTTGCCGAGGTTGATCAGCATGCCCATGTCCGCCGGATCCGTCGAAGCGCGCACGGTGCCGTCGGTGTACTTCACGAACGGCGCAGCCTCGAGGCGATAGCGGTCCTTTGTCTCGTACTTGCCGCGCAGCTCGAGGTGTGTCGCCTGCTCGGGGCCGAGCGCCGCGTTGCCGCCCGGCTCGAAGCGCTCACGCAGGCTCGGGACGCGACCCTTGCGCGCGATGGTGCCGACGATCTCGAGCGGACCGAACGACGGACGCCAGCGCGTTGCAAGCTTCCCCTCGGGCCACGGGTCGGCGCCGACACCGAACGGCACGGCAACGCCTGCCGCCGCATCGATGCGCAGCGTGGCGCGCTCGTACTGCACGTTGCCCGCGCCTTCGAGGATCGTCACGTTACCGCTGACCGTGTTTGCAGTGTTCGTGACATCGGCGGCAGAGCGATCGATCGTGCTCGACACCGCCCAGCGAGCATCCTTACCGATCGGGTGCGTCGCGAGTGCCATGCCGCCGGTACGCAGTGCGCGCAGCGTCTCGAACGATGACATATCCGTAAACACCGGATCGCGGAAGTAGCGCGAACGGCGCGACAGCTGGTGCACCCAGGTCTGCGCTTGCAGCTGCAGCTTGTCGTGTTTGTAGTCCGCCTTCGCCGATGCGCGTAGCGTCGTCTCGCGATCGATCAGCAAGATCGGCGCCGTGGCGACTTCCTCGGAAGGTGGCGAGACGTAGTGGCGATCGTCGAGAAAAGCATCGGCGACGACGCGCGTGTCGCCATCGCGATACTCGAGGCGCGCGGCGCCGGTCGCCGCACGGCGCTGCTCGCCGATCGATGCATTCGACGGCAGCTGCATGTCACGCGCACCGGCGAGGCCCGACAGCGAGATCCGTAGCGCGATGCGCTTCGCGAGAGCCACGCGTGCGGTGGCGCTGACTCCGAAGCTCGGCAGCGAGTCACCCGTCGCGCGCGCGATCACGAGTTGCTCGCCGTAGGCGTCACGCGTGAGCACCTCGATGACGCCGCCCGGGCCACCGGGTCCGTCGATCGGCGACTGCGGCGTCGTCGACATGCGGATCTGCACGATGTCGGTGATCGGGATCGTCGAGACATCGAATGTGCCGTAGTACGGATCGCTGACGAGCACGCCGTCAACGAGGATGCTGACCGCACCTTTGCGTGCGCCGCGAATGTCGACGTTGAAGCCGCCGCGACCGCCGTCGCGCACGCTGACGTCAGGGAGCAACGCGAGGGCGGTGCCGAGATCGGTCGCGCCGCGGGCGGCGAGCTGCTCGCCGGTCAACCGGACCTCGGTGTCGCGGTCGAACGGCTTGTCGGGGCGTTCGTCGAAGATCTCGACGGTCTCGGCGAGCGACTGCTCCAGGAGCTGCTCGTCAGTGAGGGGGGCTAGCCCTTGGGCCTGGGCGGTGCGCCCCCATCCCGCGACGGCGATCGCCGCGGAGATCAAGTACTTCGACAGGCGTGCCATCGGGCAATCGTCACCATACGCAATCACCGCACCACTTCGCCAAAGCCATGACGCGCCAGGATGGCGCGGGCATCGGGCGATGCGAGGAAGCGCACGAAGCTCGCACCGGCAGTGCTCGTTGCCGCGGCGGCGACCTGAACCAGGGGTCCGTCGGTCGCGCGATCGAGCACGACCAGCGGCGCTGCATCGGCCGCGTCCGACGCATAGACGATCGCCACGTGCGCGGTGCCCCGCTGGGCGAGCACCAGTGTACCGGCGACGTCACCCGCATAGACAACACGCGGTGCGACCATGTCCCAGATCCCCAGCGATTCTAGATACGATCGGGCGTAGCGACCGGCGGGCACGGTCTTCGGATCGCCGAGCGCGATCACGCCTTCTTCGCGGAGGTTCGCGAATCGGAACACGGCGCGATCGACACCGACGAGCACGAGCGAAGTCGTGGCGATCGTCACCGGCACCGTGGCGCTCGTGCCCGCGAATCCCTTCAAGTCGGCGAGCACGAGCACGTCGAATGCCTTCGCCTGCGCGGCCAGCCGGTCCGACGCGCCGTAAATCACGTCGATCTTGGCGCCGGTGAGCACGGTGTGCCGCGCCACGAGCTCTGGCATCGCGTGCCGCATGACCGCGGCAGCACCGACGGAGACGTGGGACGCGGCGTGATCGCCACAAGCCGCGAGTGCGATCAGCAGCGCGGCGAGCCTCACGCCGGCAGCTCCAGGACGAACGTCGAGCCACCGTCCAGGACGAGTGAACCGCCCATCGCGTGTGCGAGCTCGCTCGCGATTGCGAGGCCCAGCCCACTGCCGCGACGCTCGCGATCGGTGTTCGCGTCCCCGCGGTGAAAGCGCTCGAAGATGCGCGCGCGATGCTGTTCAGGCACACCGGGTCCGGTGTCGCTGACGGTGACGATCACGCGCTCGCCAGTGCGCTTCCCTTGGATCGCGATCTTGACCGCCTTGCCGCCGTGGCTAAGTGCGTTGTCGGTGAGGTTGAGGATGATGCGTTCGATGCCGTCTGGATCGCCCTGCGCGACGAGGTCTGCCGGGATGTCGGCGGTGACCGTGGCGTCGAGCTCGGCGGCACGCGCGCGCAGCGTGCTCGTCACGTGCGACACGACAGGCGTGAGGGTCACCGGTTCTCTCGCGAGCTGCGGCCCCTGCCCTGCTTCGAGCGCCTCGAGCTCGAGTAGGTCTTCGACGAGCTGCGCGATGCGAAGCGAGTTGCGATGGATGGTCTGCAGAAACTCGCTGCTGGTCTCAGCGTCGACGTTACCGCGTGCGAGTAGCTCGGCATAGCCGCGGATCGATGTCACCGGTGTACGGATCTCGTGCGCGACGTTCGCCAGGAAATCACGGCGGCGCTGCTCGGTCGCCTTGAGCTCGCCGGCTGCCGTCGCGAGGCTGCTCGTGAGCACACCGATCTCGTCGCGGCTGGGTGGTCGCGCTGGCACGTCGTAGTCGCCGGCACC
>JAYVWH010000073.1:0-4689 GCA_043786265.1 Kofleriaceae bacterium
TTCGCGGAGGCTGCCGAGCGCGATGCGGAAGTGATGGAGGCGGTCGCCGCCATCGCGGCCGTTGCCCTCGGCGAGGTTGAGCAGCACGCTATCGATCGCATTGATGCCTTGCTTGGCGAGCGCCGCGTTGTGCCGCCTGATCAAAGCGAGCGGTCCCTGGAGGCTGCGAATGATCTCGAGGCAGAGGTCATAGGCGACAAAGCGCGTGGGTGAAGATCCGGGGCGAGTGTTGAGGTTCATGCCCCCTTCGCGGGAAGGACCGTGACGCGCGCTGCGCCACGACCGTCGTCGTTCTCACCGGTGCGCCGTGCGCGCGGCGCGTGTCCTTCCCGCGTCCGGGGCAGAGAACCTCAACGCCGCCTCGGATCGAGCCCACCGCGCGGGCCGCCGACTGTCGCCGACATTCGCCGCCTCCGGGGACCGCGAGCGGGCGGCGCGCGGTGCGCCAACGGCCGCGATCGACGGCGTGCGGACCTCGGCGAGCGCGCGCGATGCGGCGGAGCGCCGTCACGCAATGCGCGGCGGCTCCGCGTGCGGTGCTCGCGACGCAGCCGCCGGCGCCGCGAAGCACACTGGCAGAGAGCGCGAGGCCGCGTGCGAGCAGGTCGTCGCGCGGGTCGTGGCATCTCGGACATTGCGTGGGCGCAGGCGATCGTGAAGCCAACCGCCGTCGCGGATTGGGGGAAGGTCGCGCCGGAGCTCTTCGGTCGCGTGTTCACGCCGCGTACAGCGGAGAAGGCGGTCGCGGATTGTCGGGCGTTACGTGGCGATTCGCGCGAGCTCGTCGGTGTCGCGTTCGACCGCGTCGAGTTGAAGATGAGCGCCGTCCTCGGCAGAGAGCACGCCGCGGAGTGGCTCCCAGTCATCGGCGCGATGCTTCGTCTCGCAAACGCGCACGGCGCACAAGGTGATGTCGCCATCGCCGAGATGGACGGCCCCTCCGCATTCTTCGCCGAGCTCAGGAAGAACGGCGCGACCGTGCGCACGCTCGACGACGCTGCTCTAAAGAAAGCGCTCGGCTGGTCTTTGCGCACGACGTTGCGGCAGCCGAAGTCTTGAGCCCGACGACGCGGGCTTGGGATCGTGAGCCCCGATCCGATTCACCCTGCCGCTCGACCGAGCGGCTCTGAGGTCATCAACTGACGGGGTCGCAGCCAGCGGGGCAGGTTCGATCGGGCGCGGCGCAGTCGAGGCCATCATCGGTCGGGCAGTTTGCCGAGCCCTCGGCTGTGCGCGGGAAGCAGTAGGTGCTGCAGGTGCAGCCGGCAGGGCAGGCGTGCGGCTCCGTATCCGAGACGCAGACGAATGGATCGGGGCAGACCCCTGCGTCGGTTCCATCCGGGAAGCAGATCACCGCGCAGCCATCATTGGTCGCGGCATCCGAGCGGTGGCCCTGGTCGTGCCACAGCCGATCGGCCCGCCGAGCAGGGCGACGGTCAAAACCGCGGGTACGCGGAGCCGTTTCACGGTCCGACTCTACGCCCTCGATCGAGGACGCCGGAACGGGGGAGGGGGCGTCCCGAGGGATCGTTTCGCGGCCACTCCCGGCCTCCGCGCGACATATATTGGCCCGAGATCTTGCGGAGGGCCTGGGCGACGGGCGATAACTGCCTGGAAACACAGGGCTGAATTGGCGCAACCAATCGCCTCCATGTGTGTCTGGATCTCGCGGAACTTTTTGGAAAGAATCCTGGAACCAGGAACAGGGTGCCGCTGTCAGTACCTCCGTGCTCACGGATCGCTGCAGCGGGACCCCTAACAAGGGAACAACCATGCGGAAACTCGTGATCATGTTTGCGGTGCTCGGTTTGACCGGTTCGGCGTACGCGCAGAAGAAGGGCGCGGAGGCGGCCGGCAAGGTCAAGGTTTACGACTTCTCTGGGGACACCATCGAAGGTGACCTCGTGAAGCCGGAGGGCTCGACCGTCGACGCTCGCGACTTCGCGAAGCACAGCTCGCTGATCCGCATCCGCAAAGACTTCATCCCCGAGATCATCAAGTCGGCCGAGGACTTGTAGATCGATAGCTTCCGCGAGCTCTGCTCGCGGTGGGCCTTCGCTCTCTACTTGTCGCCGGCCAACGTCTGAAGCAGTACCGCTCCGAAACGGAGAAACAACACATGGCCGGCGCAAAAGTTCCTCTCACATTCAAGATCTACAAGGGCGACCAGCTGATCCGCGAGGAGAAGCTGAGCCTGTCCGTCATCAAGCTCGGCAAGGTGCCCTCGGCGCACCTCAAGCTCGACGACGAGACGGTCAGTCGCATGCACGCGATCATCGAGGTCAACGGACCCGGTGACGTGAGCATCATTGACCTCGGCTCGACGAAGGGCACCTTCGTTAACGGCCAGAAGGTCAACAAGGCAAAGCTCCAGAGCGGTGACACGATCGTCGTCGGTGAGACGAAGATCGAGCTGACGATCGGCGAAGCCGGCGCAGAGGACGACGCTCCGACCAAGGTCGGCGCGCCCGCGCAGCAAGACATCGCCGCGTCCGCACCACCGCCCCCGGCGATGGCACAGACGATGGCTGCACCGCCGCCCGCGCCGTCCCGCCCCGCCGCGCCGGCGCCGTCGTTCGCGGCGGCACCACCGTCGTCGTTCGCGGCTGCCCCAGCACTCAAGCCGCCGCCCGGCATGGGCGTGGCTCTGTACAGCACGGCGGCTGCGCCGGCGACGGGCTTCCAGGCCAACATGGCCGGCGAAGCGGATGACCTCGGTGGCGCACGCGCCATCGAAGTGGCCGCGATGCTCGGTGACTCGGTGATCGGCGTGAAGCACTGCATCGACCCCAAAGGCGGCAAGGTTCAGCCAACGACGTGGGCGCTGTTCGCGATCGGCATCGCTGGTCTGTTCGCGTTCATGTTCGCCTTCTACACGTCGGTCGATAACGCGGCCTACAACAAGGGTCGCTACGACTACGAGACGATCGTTCTGAAGAAGCCCGGCTTCTCGATCCGTCCTCGCGTGCTCTCGGGCGCCTACGACTTCGTTGCGTTCGGCGGCATCCTGGCCGCGCTGATCACCTGCACGTCGGCCCTCGCGCGCATGCGCAAGGAGAAGATCAGCCCGTACGTTCGCATCGGCACGGCGCCTGGCGTCGAGTTCCCGATCGAGCAGTCGCCGGGCCCGGACTTCCCCCTCGTCGCGCCACACGGTGACGACTTCGCATTCAACTTCGGCCACGGCATGGAAGGCGAGATGGTCGTCAACGGCCAGTCGACGTCGCTCCAGGAGCTCGCAGCTCAGGGTCGTACGTCGATCAGCCCGATTCCGGCTGGCGCCAAGATCCGCGTCCGCAGCGGCAAGGCGACGTTCATGGTGTCGAGCGTTCCGCGCCCGCGCCGCCACGCGATGCCGCTGTTCGCAGCGCTCGAGAGCCGCGTGCTCGCGTACTTCGCTGGCTCGCTGACGGTCCACCTCGGCTTCTGGCTGCTGCTGCAGCAGATTCCCGTCGAGGACTCGGGCACCAACATCGACCTCGCCTCGCTCGAGGAGACGTCGACGCGCTCGAACAGCATCAACCAGGATGACCCGCCCCCGCCCGAGGAAGAGGACAAGCCGGACGACGGCGAGGAAGAGTCCGGCGGCTCGGGTACGGCCATGGCGCTCGATGAAGGCAAGATGGGCAAGAAGGAGTCCAATCGAGCCGAGGGCCAGTACAAGATGCAGAAGACCCAGGAAGACCCGCAACTGGCTCGCCAGCAGGCGATCGACCAGGCGCGCAACGCCGGTATCCTCGGTTCGACGGCGCTCGTTCAGGGTGGCGCGTTCGCCTCGCTGACCGGCACCGGCGACATCTCCAGCGGATTCGACGACGGCAACATCTACGGTGGTCTCCTCGGTAACGAGGCTGGCGAGATGAACGGTGGCTTCGGCTTCGGTCGCTCGGGCTTCGGTCCCGGCGGCGGCGGTACGGGCTGGGGCACGATCGGTACGGGTCGCTACGGCACGATCGGTCACGGCTCTGGCACGGGCTCGGGCTACGGCGTCGGCGGTGGTCGCGGCGGTATGCGCGGTCGCAGCGCGGCGGTTCCGACGGTGTCGATCGGTCAGCCGAACGCGCAGGGCGATCTCGATAAGGCGATCATCCGTCGCTACATCAAGCGCAACATCCAGAAGATTCAGTACTGCTACGAGAAGCAGCTGCTCGCGAACCCGGGCCTCTCGGGCACCGTCACGGCGCAGTTCTTCATCACGCCGAACGGCAACGTCGCGACGTCGAGCGGCTCGGGTGTTGATGCCGCTGTCGCGAACTGCGTCGCCGATGTCATCCACGGCATCGAGTTCCCCAAGCCCAAGGGTGGCGGCGGCGTTCAGGTGAACTACCCGTTCACATTCCGCCCGGCCGGCCAGTAACCACGGCCTGATCGAATCGACGGCGACGGCTCACCCCGTCGCCGTTCGTCCCAGGGGACGCATTCGGCCCAAGGAGCCGCGGCTCGCGAGCCGCGGTTTTTTTCGGCCTCATTTGTCGTTTCGGACCCGCACCGCCAGATCGCCAAACCTCGTCGCCGTCTGGCATTTCGGAGGACCATGATTTACCGTTCGTCCATGAAGCTTCTAGGGGCGGTTCTCGTCGTCTTGTTCGCAGCAGGCTGTCCAAACCAGTCGCGCAACGATTCCAAGACGCTCTTGGCGCAGGGCAACAAGGAGCACGGCGCCAAGCAGTTCGACATGGCGATCACCAC
>JAYVWH010000074.1:0-1752 GCA_043786265.1 Kofleriaceae bacterium
TGCACGGCGTCGTACAGCGCTGCGTCGACATTCTCCGGGACGTCGCCACCACCACCGGCTTGATACGAGGACAGCTCGGCGAACACTGCGTCGAGGTCGTCGGTCAACATGAAGTCGCGCGTGACGTACTCGTCACCAAGGTCGCGATACGCGACAAGACCGATGTGGAGGTCGGCGTCCTTCTCGAGGTCGCGCACCTGATTTGCGATCGACCAGACCGTGCGCTTGGCACCATCGAGCAGACCACCCATCGAGCCGGTCGTATCGACCGCGAACACGATGTCGACGCGGCGACCCTTGTGGCTCGTGGCGACCGGCTCCGGCTGGCGAACCTGGTCGGCCTGGACCAACGAGCCGCACTGGTGCCACGGCTTGAGCCAGAGGACGAGAGCGACAGTGGCAACGGCGGCAGTGGTGATTCCGGTGGTGACTACGCGCTGGCGGTCGAGCATGACCGATACCGACGCACCAGCCGGCCTCTGGATCTACGGAGTTGGTGGATTCGGCGCCGGGGCGGGCGCCGGGGTGGTCACGGAAATCACGACGTTACGACGCGCCTCGACGGGGTGGCACACCCGGCTACCGCACAGCCAGAACCGCAGGCGCACACGCACCGCAAAGTCGCCGGCCGTATCTGCGCGTAGCGCCACGGAGAATCGGGGAGCGTCGGCACCGGGATCGACGGCCTCAGCCCGGCCCAGGCGCCGCCGCTTGACCCCGATCGCACTGTCGGGCGCGAGGTCGAGAATGATCGCCGCGTCCTTGGAGATCTTGAGGCCGCGATCGACCGCAATCGCGATCGGCAGCGCGCCCGGTGCACCCGCGACGAGCTCGACGCGCTCGGGGATGCGCAGCTCCCACTGCTCGGCCGCCGCCGGCGACGCGGCGAGCACGAGAGCGAGGACGACGAGCGACCTCACTACAGGATCTGCGTGGCGAGCTCGGCGAGCGGCGAGCGCTCACCCTTCGTCAGGATCACGTGGCCCGCGATCGCTTCGTTCTTGAAGCGCTCCGCAACTTGCGTGAGGCCGTTGTTGGACGAGTCGAGGTACGGGTGATCGATCTGATACGGGTCACCGGTCAGGATGATCTTCGTGCCCTCACCAGCGCGCGTCACGATCGTCTTCACCTCGTGTGGCGTGAGGTTCTGCGCCTCGTCGACGATCATGTAGTTCTGCGGCAGCGAGCGGCCACGGATGTACGTGAGCGGCTCGATCTCGACGAAGCCGAGGTCGACGAGCTCGGCGTAGCTGCGGCCGTCCTTCTTGTCGGACTTGTTAAGACCCAGGAGCAGCTCGAGGTTGTCGTAGATCGGCTGCATCCACGGGTTGAGCTTCTCCTCGATCGTGCCCGGCAGAAAGCCGATGTCGCGACCGAGCGGAAACACCGGACGCGAGACCAGCATCTTCGAGAACACCTGGTCCTCGGTGACTTTCTGCAGACCCGCGGCGATCGCGAGCAGCGTCTTGCCGGTGCCGGCCTTGCCGACGAGCGTGACCAGCTTGATGTCGTCGTTGAGCAGCAGGTCGAGCGCGAAGTGCTGCTCGCGGTTGCGCGGCTTGATGCCCCACACGCCCTCGCGCAGCTTGCGCACGGGTACAGCCTTGCCAGTGAGCTTGTCCCAGCGGGTCAGCGCCGACTTGCCATTCTCGTCCTTGATGGTGAGGAACTCGTTTGCGTGCAGGTTCGGCGCGTCGATGACGACGGCGTTGTTCGCGTAGAACTCGTCGATCACGCCCGGCGGGACGAGCA
>JAYVWH010000075.1:0-2932 GCA_043786265.1 Kofleriaceae bacterium
CGGCGAGAACCTGCCGAAGATCTTCAGCCTCCTCGACGATCCCGACGAGTGGGCCGGCCGCAACGTGCTCGTCGTCGGCGGTGGTGACTCGGCCTGCGAGGCAGCGCTCGCGCTGTCCGATGCGGGAGCGAAGGTCATGATCAGCTACCGCGGCAAAGGCTTCAATCGTGCCGCGCCCAAGAACAAGACGTCGCTCGAGCGCTACGCAGCCGAGGGTCGCATCAAGGCCAAGCTCGGCTCGCAAGTCCTCCAGTTCGATCACGAGTCCGTGACGATGGCGCTCGGCGATGGCACACAGAAGCGCTATCCGAACGACGGCACGTTCGTGCTGATCGGCGCCGATCCGCCGGTCGCGTGGCTCGAGAAGGTCGGCATTCACTTCGTCGAGCGCCCGCATCAGTTCCAGTTCGGCAAGAGCGACGACATCGTGCGCCGATTCATCGCGCGCGTGCCCGAATGTCCGGAGGACGCAGCACGCGCCGCAGCGCAGATCCTGGGCGGCAGCACCGGCATCGCGCCGTCTCGCGCCGCCGCGGCAGTCTCGCTGCCGATGCCGCTCGGTGGACCGGGTCAGGCCGAGCCCGCGCGTGGCCCCAAGAAGTGGCTGCGCTCGGCGACCAGCATCTTCTCGACCCGCACCGCCTCGGTGATGACACCACTGCCGCGGCGCTTGCCGACGGCGCCGCCGCCGATGCCGGGCGTGCCGCCGCAGAAGGGCAAGAAGCTCGACGCGCCAATGCCGCTGTCGGAGTTTGCCAAGCAGAGCAAGCGCCGCCAGGACCACACCGGTCACGGCCGCCGCGATCAGCTGACTGCCGGCGAGCGCACTCGTATCCTGCGCATGCTCCGCGATGAAGGCGGTCGTATCGCGGACGAGGAATCGCAAGTTCATATCGGCAGCGCCCCGCCCGCGAAGGGCTACGACTTCGATTTCGATGACGACGCGATCGCGCCGCCGCCGCCGACCGGATCGCATGCGCGTCCCGACGTGCCGGCCAAGCCCGCGCTCGTGGTCGGTCTCGCGCAAGCGCGCAGCAAGCGCAACACCGGCGGACCGCAGCGTGCCGAGCCGGCACCGCGCAGCCGTCCCGTGAGCGTGCCGCCGCCGGTTCCGGGCGCACAGCCGATGCGCGCAAAGGCGCCGACGATGCAACCGCCACCCGCGCCGGGTCGCAGCAAGCCCGCGACGATGCAGCCGCCCGCGTCGCGCCGCCCGCCGCCGCCGGCACAATTCAACGAGAAGACGCGCGCGCAGCTGCCGGACGAGGATTTGCTCGCTGCCGTGCGCAGCGCTCCGGGACCTGGACGCTCGCTGTTCGACGAGCCGACGCGCATGGGTGACGTCGATGGACACCTGCTCGATCAGACGCGACAGCCGGAAGACGCGCAGAGCGGTCCGGACGTTCCGACGGATGACGACAACCCGCGCTTCCTCGACGTCGCGACCGACCTGTCGCCGTCGCTGTTCCCCGGCCGCGGCGCGGGCATCAACAGTTTCAGCACCGACGACGAAGCGACGCGCATGGCGAGCGTCGACTCGGTATCGCGCAAGCCGAATCGCCCGGCGCCCGGCGCGCGCCCGCCGGCAGGCAAGCGACCGTTGCCGCGCCCGCAGCCGTCGTCGCCGCAGCAAGACGAGCGGACGCGTTCGGTCGATATCCGCAAGGATGCGGGCCCCCTCGGCGACGGCATCAACGATCCAAATATCGACTGGGATATCGACTAAGGCGGTCGTCGTTGTGCGACGACTTGCAGCCGGTCAGCACCAGAACGACACGGAGCGTGAGGTAGCGAGACAGAGTGCTACGCTCTAACACGATGTCGGGGGACGGCGATCGCACCAAAGTCTCGTCGGCGGCCGACGACACACTCCCCGCGGGTTCGGTACCGGAGCGCTCGAGTGTCCCGGCGATCCCACCGCCACCGGATCATCGATATCGGCTCGGCGCGGAGCTCGGGCGCGGCGGCATGGGTCGCGTCGTCGAAGCGTTCGACACACACCTGCAACGCACGGTCGCACTGAAAGAAATGCTGCCGTCGGCGGGCAATATTGATCGCCGGTTCCAGCGCGAGGTGCGCATCACAGCACGGCTCGAGCACGCATCGATCGTTCCGCTCTATGACTCGGGACGACTCGCCGATGGCCGCCCGATCACGACCGCGTTCGCGATGACGAAGGATGGCAGGCGGCTCCTTCAGATGAACCTGACCGGCCAGCTGCAAATCCTCGATCTGGACAGCCGGCGCTCGACCCTGAGCATCGCGTTCCCCGACGGTCGCACCCCGAGATGGGTCGACCACGACCGCAAGATCTTCGTCGACATGACCGGCGGCCCGCCCGTGCTGCTCGATCCGGTGACGAGCCACACGGAGGCGCTGCCCATCGACCGCGTGCGCTTCGCGAGCGTCACCGCCGATGGTTCGCGCGTGGCGGTGTTCGACAAGGACTATCGAATCGCCGTGATCGAGATCGCGACGAAGCAGGTGACGGTCATTCCCGGCCACACCGGGCGCGACGAGCTGCTGATCGCGCCCGATGGTACGTGGGTCGCGTTCAACGAGCGTATCGACGCCAAGCACGAGCGATTGGTCGTGACCGACCTGACGGGCCACGTGCTGGCGCAGCGAGATGGCAGGGTGACGATGCTCGGCGCATCAGCGGGCGGCAAGCTCGCGGTCGGGTTCAGGGATGGCCTGTTCGAGATCACCTCACTGGCAAAGCCAGAGCTCACGCGCCTTCCAGTCGCGGATGACGAGGTGAGCTATCTGCACGGAGCCCTCTATCACGGCGACCAGTTGTATCTGTTGTCGCAGCAAGCGCTGATCGTCTGGACTGGCAAGACCATCGTGCGCCTGCGCGACTTCGCCGACACCCCGATTCTTCTGGTCGAGATGAAGAACGACGTACTCGCGGTCACCACGAACGACGGCC
>JAYVWH010000076.1:0-7471 GCA_043786265.1 Kofleriaceae bacterium
TGGGAGAGCCACAACCCGACGCAGGGGATGCGCCAGGGCAACGATGCGGGCACCCAGTACCGCTCGGGCATCTACACCTTCGGGCCCGAGCAAGCGGCCGCGGCGGCTGCGTCCAAGGAGATATACGCGGAGAGCCTGCGTGCGGCCGGTCACGGCGCGATCACCACCGAGGTCATCCCGGCGACCGAGCTCTACTTCGCCGAGGATTATCACCAGCAGTACCTGGGCAAGAACCCGGGCGGCTACTGCGGCCTCGGTGGCACCGGGGTGAGCTGTCCGATTGGTCTTGCCGCTCCTCGGTGACCCGGGGTACGACCGCCTCCGATGATGAGGATGCGGTCTGTTCCAACGTACCGGCGCCTCGTGATCGCTGCGCTCGCGTGTGGCACTGCCTGCGGTGACGGCAAAGGTTCGCCCGACGGCGGCGTCGATGCGCGGCTCGAAGGCTTCGCGGCCCCCGACATCGTGTGCCCGGGCTCACCCGGTTGCGAGTCGAACGGTGACGGCGTGCTCGAGGTCGGCGCGGCAAAGCGGACCTGGACCCCGACCGGGTACGAGACGTACACCGACGAGAACAACGACAACGAGTACCAGATGGTCGAGCCGTTCAACGATCTGAACGGCAACGGCAGGTTCGACGGTGTCTGGCTGTTCGGCGGTGGACGCGCTGCGAAGGGCAAGACGACGGACATCGAGGTACGCGCGATGGCGTTCATCGAGGGCGATGTCTCGGTCGTGATCGCATACATCGATGCGATCGGGATCCTGTCGACGGACTACGATCTGATCCGCGCTGATCCGCGCCTCGCCGGCCTCAACATCGATCACATCGTGCTCGGTGCCACGCACGCCCACGAGACTCCCGACACGATCGGTCTGTGGGGACCGAGCCTCGCCGTGTCGGGCCGCGTGCCGTCTGTCATCCAGAAGATGCACGACTCCGCCGTCGAGGCGATCAAGGAAGCGTACGAGACAGCGCAGCCGGCGACGATGCAGATCGCATCGACGAAGCTGCTCAGCGATCCGAGCAATCCGTCGTCGACGACGATCGACTTCAACATGGACATCCGCGATCCCGTGATCATGGATCCGACGCTCACGATCGCGCGCTTCGTCAAGGTGAGCGCGCCGACCGAGACGATCGGCACGCTGGTCAACTGGGCGAACCATCCCGAGGTCGCACGCAGCGATGCATTGCTCGCCGCGACGATCACCGCGCACTTCCCGTCGTATCTGCGCACGGCGATCGAACAAGGGCTCACGGCGGGGCAGACGTTCTATTCGGCCACGGCACTCGCCGGACTCGGTGGCGTGACGATGTTCGTACAGGGCGCGCTCGGGGGACAGATCGGTTCGCTGCACGAGACGCACCTGCGCGAGGCCAACGGTGACCCTTATAGCGAAGAAGACGATCACATGGAGCAGCTGCTCGGCCGCAACACGGCCGCGCGTGCGCTGATCGCTCTGCGTGACACCGGCGAGAGCACGAGTGTCCTCCCGCTGTCGGTCAAGAGCGCCGCGTACAACGCGCGTCTGGACAACACCCTGTTTCACGTCGCGATCCTGGTCGGCATCTTCGGCGACTCCGACGCGCTGCTGCGCGGCTACAACAAGGAGAATCCGATCGACGAGGACAACCTGCCGTGGCTGCCGCTGCGCTCGACGTTCGTGCAGATCGGCCCGCTCGGCATCGTGACCGCGCCGGGCGAGCTACACCCCGAGCTATGGGTCGGTGGCTACGACGGCAGCTGGTCGTGGGGCTGGCCGCTCTACGACGCTAACAAGCCCAACCCGCCGCGGTTCGACGAGGCGCCGGCACCGCCCTACATGCGCGATCTCGTGCTCGCCCATGACGGCGTCAAGTACCCCGTGCTCGCCGGCTGCGCCGAGAGCTACATCGGCTACCTGGTGCCGTCGTACAACTACGTGCTGCACCCGAACAATCCGTACATCAAGGAGGCCGAGGGCGACCACTACGAAGAGGTCTACTCCGTCGGTCCCCTTGTCGAGCAGCATGCGGTCCAACCGATCCTTCAGCTGCTGGCCTACCGTCCCTGAGGCGCCATGACGAAGACGCAGTTCGGTGATCTGCGGCAAGCGGCGGCGGACGTCGTCAGGGTTACCACGGCGCAGAGCCTGTACTTCGTCGCCTTTCACAACGAGCGTGGCCGGCGCTACGTCGTCGTGCGTGGGCAAGAGGGCTCCGATCGCGAGCACGTCGTGGTGCGCGACAGCGATCCGCGCATCGGCGATCAGTCGATGTTCGATCTTCCGATCGAGCAGTGGGTCGGGCAGGTGATGGAGATCGCGACGATGCGGACGAGCGTGATCACGAAGACCGAGATGGAGCAGGACGCGGGCGCGTCGTTGAGTGCGAAGCTGCAAGTCAACGTCAATGTGCCCCCCGGCCTCGACGAGGCACCACGTATCGCACTGGGTCTCGGGCGCGGCACGAACTTCGCGAATGCGCAGCCCCGACCGGTGAATCCGGTGCCACCGTCGATGCTGCTAAAGCCGCAGGGGAGCGAGGCCGCGCGCCAGGTCGTCGTCGGCGAGGCACAGCCGCCGTATCCGCTGCGTCACGTGCTGTACGCCGAAAACATCGCGGCGCTGCTGCGATCGATTCATCGCCGTGATTCACTGCTCGAGGATCTCGATCCCGACCTACGCGCTCGTTATTTGCGAGCACTTGACGACGCCGACGATCTCCTCAAGCTCATTCGCCGCCGCGCCAAGCGATGATCCGTTCTGGTTAGAACGACTGCGTGTCGAACCGAAACAAGATGTAGTGGGGCGCGGTGTCGGGCGAGATCACGATCGCGCCGTCGCCGTTTGACACGCGGCGGTGCACGAGGTGGGCGCTATCGGGGTAGCCCTCGTCGGTGCCGTAGATCGAGACCGGCGCGCCGAGCGCGAGCTGATCGGTGATGAACGCAACCCGGGAGTCGGGCTTCGTGAACTCCGCCGCGTGCACGTTCAGCGTCGTGACGTAGTCGAGCGGCGCGTCGAGGTGCCAACCGTCGCCCCACGCGGGACCCGCGAGCGGGGCATCGATCTCGCGCATGCTGATGTCGCTATCGACGTTGATCACCATGCGGTAGGCGGCGCCGTTCATCGTGACCTGCACGACGAGGTGCGTTCCGTTCGGCTGCGCGCAGGTCTGCAGGCCTGGCGGGACGACGGCGAGGATGGTCCCGTCGAGGCGGCCGAAACCGTTGGTGAGTGCGCTGCCAAACCTGTTCGCGCAGCGCCCGGCCTTGTCGAGCGCGTCGGGGGTGACGTCGCCGTCGACGTGCGTCACAGGTACAGCATCCCCACGGCACGCGCCGAGTGCCAAGGCGGCGAGGCCGGCGAGGACATGCTTCACCCCCCGTGTATGCCACGTCCGTGTCGGGTACGGTTCACAGATGCGTCCAGTCGCCGAGCTTGGCCCGCACTCCGCCGGACTTCGCGGCGTGTTCTCCGATATCGACGACACGCTGACGCACGACGGCGCGGTCGTGGTCGAGGCGTACGAGGCGTTGGCGCGTGTGCGTGCTGCTGGCATGCGTGTCGTGCTCGTGACCGGACGACCCGCAGGATGGGCCGAGGTGCTCGCCTCGGTGTGGCCAGTCGATGCGGCGATCGCGGAGAACGGTGGCATTGCGTATCTGCGCCGTGGTCGCCGGCTCGAGCGCATGTACTTCGAGAATGGCGATCCTACGGAGGATGCACAGCGGCTCGCAGCAGTCGCGGAAGACATCGTCGGCCGTTTGCCATTTGCGATGCGTGCAGAGGACAGCGGCCTTCGCATCACGGACATCGCATTCGACATTGGCGAGACGCAGCATCTGCCAGCCGATCAGATCGCCGCGATCACAACGCGCTGTCGCGAGCTCGGTGCAAGCACACTCGTGTCGAGTGTCCACGCGCACGCGTTCTTTCATACGGCCGACAAGGCGAAGATGTCGGCGCGGGTTGCCAACATTCTTTGGGGCGACACCGCGGAGGAGGTCGCAGCGCACTACATGTTCGTCGGGGACTCGCCGAACGACCAGGCAGCGTTTGCTTTCTTCGATGCCGCGATCGGCGTCGCCAATATTGCGCGCTATGCGGACAAGCTTGCGCCGCCACCGCGCTACGTGACGACGGCAGCGTGCGGCAAAGGCTTTGCCGAGGCGATCGACGTCGTGCTCAGTGCCCGACGACGATGATGTACTGGAACCGGACCGACGCGGCATGCGCGGTCAGCGCGACCTGCGCGAGCTGGTCGGGCGTGATCGCTGCCTGCACGACGCCGAGCGGGTTGCCATTGGACAGCACCGCGCAGCGCGCCATCGTGCCCGACGCGAGCCCACCGGCCCGATAGACGTTGGCGGGATTGAACGCGTCCGACGTTGCCTGGTTCATCGAGCCCATGTTGGTCTCCACGACGACGAGCTCGGTGGTCGGCGCCGCGTCCGCCTTGGTGACGTAGCAGGACATCTCCGCCGCACCGGCCGGGCGCGGATCGCTCGCGTAGACGCCGACGAGGTGACGCGTCGCGCTTGCTTCGACCTTGTCGACGCGGAACGAGGCCTCGACCGCGATCGTGTTCTTGCCGGCGACGCCCGTCTTGATGAACTGCTGGTCCGGGCTGCCGGATAGATCCGCGATCATCTCGCCGCCCTGGACCTTCCACACGGACGGCGTGCCCGCGGTCCATCGCGCGTCGAGCCCGTTCTGGAAGCCGTCGAATAGCAGGATCACGTCGCCGTCCTCGCTCGGCGCGGGATCGCACGGAGCATCGACCATGTCGTGATCGGTGTCGGGCGTGGTGCGGGGGGCAGCGATCGGGCAGCGATCGCAGTCGTCGCCGATGCCGTCCAGATCTTCGTCGAATGCGCCACCCATCTGGTGCTGGCAGAAGTCCTTGTCGTTGGTCAGGCCGTCGCCATCGATGTCGCCCGCCTTGGGAATGCACGTCGGGCCGCCCTCAGCGGTGAAGTCGCAGACTGCGGCGTCGCTGCAGGCCTCGGTGAGGCTGCAGGGACCGTCGGCAATCGTGGCGCTGTCGCTGCAGCCGACGGTGGCGACCAAAAGCAACAGCAGGGCTCTCACCCGCCAATCATCTCAGATTCCTGAGGCCACCTTCATCCCACACTCGATCATCTGACATGTGAACCGAGAGTGTTCGCGCAGTTAGCCTTGGCAAAGGACTTGCTGTGCATGGTGTCCATGAGGCTCTCCCGCGCTGCCCTCCCGCTCGCCCTGCTCGCCATCACCGCCTGCTCCGACGATGACGGCCCCGGTGACCACCTGCTGTCGCGGACGACGCAGCTCGTCCAGTACAGCAACTGCAACGCGCTCGAGGCGGACCTCAAGGCGACGATCATCCAGGAGGTCTGGGCGGACATCGAGCAGGCGGGATACCGGGGCTGGGGCGGCATCGAGGATGCCGGTGCCGGTGGCGGTGGATCGCCGACGAGTGGCGACACGCGGACCGAGGGCGTCGACTACTCCGGCACCAACAACCAGGAGCAGGGCGTCGACGAAGCTGACTTCGTCAAGACCGATGGCTTTCACATCTACACGCTCAACGGCAACCGCGTGCACATCATGGGTGTGCCGCAGTTTGGCCAGCTCACCGCGGAGAGCGTCACGAACATCGAGGGCCATCCGTCACAGATGCTGCTCGACAGCCCGCACAACAAGCTCGTCGTGTTCTCGGCTGTCGATGCGTACTCGCTGCCCGAGGGTCACCCGCTGCGCGCGGTACTGGGTGAGAACGACGACAAGGGCGGCTGGTACTGGCGCATCCCGTGGCTCACCAAGATCACGGTGCTCGATATCGCCGACAAGACCGCGCCGACGCTCGTGCGCGAGCTGTTCTACGAAGGTTGGTACCAGACGGCACGCAAGGTCGACTCCTCGATCCGCATGTCGGGGTACTCGATGCTCGAGCCGGCCGTCACGTGGAACTGGTGGCAGATCTACAACGACAATGGTCAGAACAAGAACAGGACGAAGCAGATCGTCGCGACCCAGGTCAACGCTCTCGCGCTCGCCGATCTGATCCCGCAGATCTACGTGCGTACGCCGGACGGTCACTTCGAGACCAACAGCCTGTCCGAGAACGCATGCCGCTCGTTCTACCGCCCGACCGATAGCCACGCGCGCGGCATCTCGTCGATCATCTCGTTCGATCTACTCGGCGACTCGCTGCACTGGGACGCCGACCACATCGTGTCGAACTGGGCGACATTCTACTCGTCCAAGGACAAGCTGATCCTCGCCGAGGCCGCGCACGATTGGTGGTGGTACTGGTGGTACGACAACGATCCGGACCAGCTGAACATTCACTCGTTCGATATCTCGGTGCCGGGACAGACTCGTTACGAGGGATCCGGACGCATCGACGGCCAGATCATCGACCAGTTCTCACTCGACGAGGAAGCTGGCGCGATCCGCGTCGCTGCAACGACCGGCATGTGGGCTCGCTGGTGGGTCGACCAAGGCGAGCAGGTGGAGATGGAGAATCACGTCTACGTGCTCGAGGACGAAGGCGACCAGCTCAGTGTCGTCGGTCACCTCGGCGGGATCGCGAAGGGCGAGCGCATCATGAGCTCGCGGTTGCAGGGCGGGAAGGGTTACCTCGTGACGTACCGCTACGTCGATCCGCTGTTCACACTGGATCTTTCTGACAACCACAACCCCCGCCTGGTCGGTGAGCTCAAAGTTCCCGGATTCTCGACGTACCTGCACCCGCTCGATAACGGCAAGTTGCTCTCGATCGGCGTCGACAGCACGGCGCAGTGGCGCACGCAGGTCTCGATGTTCGATGTCAGCGACTTCGCGAACCCGACGCTGCAGTCGGCACTCCCCGTCGAGGCGCAGAACAACGGCTGGGGCTGGTCCGAGGCGCTCTACGACCACAAGGCGTTCCAGTACTGGGCACCGAAGAATCTGCTCGCGATTCCGCAGTCGACGTACCAGCAGGTCTACGACAGCCAGTACGGCTCCACGTACCGCTACCTGTCTCAGCTCGTGCTCGTGAACGTCGATCTCAATGGTGCCCTCTCGGTGAAGGGCCGCATCGATCACACGCCGTACTACTCCGAGGACCCGAATGCGTGGTGGGCCTACGTCGACATCCGCCGCAGCATCTTCATGGGCGACTACGTCTATGCCATCAGCGACAAGGCGATCACTGCTCACCGCGTCAGTGATCTCGGTATGACCGCAGAGCAGAGGCTCCCCGGTTACGTCGCTGGTGATTACTGGTGGTGGTACTGAGAGCTCGTAAGAGCTCGTCGGAGGCACGGCTACGGAGCGGGTAGAGGTGCCATCGACGGCACCTCGTGCACGAACGTTTGCTTCACAGGCGAAGGCGCAACCTTCGCCTGTTTGCAATACACGACCAGCACACTGACATTCTGCTGCAGACGCTCCTCGAACGTCGGGTCATTCAGGTCCCCGGTGATCGGGATCGTGCAGACCGAGTAGCTGCCGG
>JAYVWH010000077.1:0-1895 GCA_043786265.1 Kofleriaceae bacterium
GGAATGCCGCGAGCGGCTTCACACGATACGCGAGCTTGTACCTGTCAAGCGCTGGCGCGAACTCGCCGAGGTTGTAGTGCTGGTTGCCCTCGGCGAACAGCGCCTTCGCCTTATCGACGATCGACTCGTCAACGAACTTCGTGATCGCCAGAGGAAGATCCTTGGCGAGCTTCTTCGGTACGTCGAGGTCGCGCGTGGCGAGCATCAGCTTGACGCTGACGTCGACGAGGGTCAGCGTCAGCTTGCCCGCGCCGGCGAGCTGGACCGCGAGCACGCGGTGAGCGCCGAGCTCGCTGCCGGTGGTGGTCAGGCACTCAGGATCAGAGGCGCAGCTCGCATCGATCGTCTTGGGCGACAGCGTCGCCCCGGGCACCTTGCCGAGCGCGGCCTTCACCCCGGCAACGTCGCCGCTGCCAATCGGACCAAGCATCACGAGCTCGGTGTCGGCGAACGCGGGAGTGACCGCGACGGCGAGCCCGAGCAGGACCAACGATGCTGCGTAGAATGGACGCATCAAGCAACCTCTCAAGGGTTCGCGAACGGATCGATCACACCTTCCCGCTGCACCTTCTTCGGCTTCGGGGCGTCGGTCGTCGCCGGCGCCGACTTGCGAATCTTCACAGGCTGCGTCGACGCAACCGAATCATGTTGCTTCGTCAGCACAACCTCGACTCCGATTGCGGCGTCGACCGCGATCTCGATCGTCTTGCTCTGATAGCCCGCCTTATCGAACCGGATCTCGAGCGGCTTGTCCGATCGCGGCAGCGTCACGGTGAACGGCGTGACGCCGAGCGCGACGGTCTCGCCTGCGCGATACACAGTCGCACCCGCTGGCATCGTCACCACATCGATATCGACGGTGGTCGACGGGGCCTCGGCGGCGGCGACAGGTGCGGGCGCCTCGGCGGGTTTGTCTGCAACGGGCGCGGCCATGTCGGCGACCGGCGCGGGCGGTGGTGTCGGCACAGGCACGTCGGCTTTGGCCTCCACCACCGGTGCGGCGTTCGCCTTGCGACCGGCGAGATACTTCGGCACGAACAAGAACGCTGCGATGCCGGCACCTGCGGCGAGGACGACACCTGCCGCGATGATGCCCGCGCGCCCGCCGCTGCTCGCCTTCGCGTCGATCATGCGCAAGGCCGCAGCGACCTGATCGGCGGACGCATAGCGCGCGTCCGGCTTCTTCTCCATGCAGCGCAGGATCACCGCCTCGAGCGCGGCCGGGCACCGCGACGTCAGCTTCGACGGGCGCGGCGCCTTCGTGTCTGCATGCGCGACGAGATACCCGCTGTCCGTCTCCGATGGGAACGGATGGCGGCCAGTCACCATCTCGAACAGGATCACGCCGAGCGAGTAGATGTCGGCGCGACGATCGACTGCAGCTCCCTGTACGGCTTGCTCTGGCGCCATGTACGCGGCCGTGCCGGACGTGCCCGCGCCCTGGTCGCCGATCTGAGCGATGCCGAAATCGATCAGCTTCACGAAGTCGTCGCGCTCATCCCGCTCGATCAGAATCAGATTCTCGGGCTTGAGATCGCGGTGCACGACGCCGATCGCGTGGACCTTGCCGAGCGCATCGGAGAGTTGGATCCCGATCCGGATCGCCGAATCGATCAGGAGAGGGCCGTCGGCGAGACGTGCCTTGAGATCCGGGCCCTTCAGCAGCTCGAGCACGCAATAGGCGCCGTCGACGACGTCCTCGATCAGATCGAGAGACTCGACGATGTTGGGATGCTTGAGCGCATTGATCGTGTCCGCTTCCTGAAAGAAGCGGGCGATGTTGTCCTTGCGAGTCGCGAGCTCGGGGCGCAGCGTCTTGATCGCGACGTAGCGGCCGAGGCCCGTGTGCCGGGCGACATAAATGTTGCCCATGCCGCCCTCGCCGAGCAGGCAGA
>JAYVWH010000078.1:0-7977 GCA_043786265.1 Kofleriaceae bacterium
CTCGACCTGACCCAGAGCGCGGTGAACGATGTCGAGGGCGTCCGCGTAGCTGCCGACCTGAAGCAAGAATGCGGCGGCGCTCGCGTAGTTCACTGCGGACGTCGGATCGGCGTCGATGCCATCGAACACGAGGTTGATCGACTTGCCGGAATCGCCGAGGAACCACAGCACACGGCCGGCTTCGAGCTTGCGCTCGGCGCGCAGGGCAGGCGGCAGGTCGCTATCGGGGCCGAGCTCGGCCCACGCGCGCATCGCATCGATATACAGCGACGCAGCCTCGCGCGAGCTGCCGGCGGTGCGCGCGACATCGCCGGCGATGCGAGCGAGCTTGGCGCGGCGAACACGGTCGCTCGTCGATTCGCCAAGCAGCGCGATGCCCGCGTTGGCGTAGCGAATCGCCGACTCGAACCGGTCGGTCTTGTAGTGAATCGTGGCGAGCGTCTCGTATGCATCGATCGAGGGAGAGCGATCGAGCGATGCGACCAGCTCGCGCTCGGCATCGCGTAGCCGGCCCTGCGACAACAGCCCCTTGCCGAGCGCGGTCTCGGCATTCGCGGCGACGATCGCCCAGACCTGCTGGCTCGGCGCCTTCGCCGCTTTGCGGGTGTACCTGTCGAGGTTGTGCCACTGCTTGGTCGCAGCCTCGGGGCGGCCGCCGAATGCCAGGCGCGCGATGCGCTCGGCGTAGAGCTTGCCGAGCCGCAGTGCGGTCGCGCTGTCGACGGTCTTGCCGGTGATCGCGATCGCTGCTTCGTACAGCAAGATCGGCTGGTCGACGCGCGAGAGCGACGCGGCGTCGATTGCCGCCACCATCATCAGCTCGGCCGACCGGGGGAACTTTCGAAGTCCCGAGAGGCACACGGCCAGGGCCGCACTGGCTTCGGGGTTGTCCTTGTCCGTGCGGATCGCGTCGGCGAGCTCGAGGTACGCGTCCGGGGTGGGCTGATCGGCGAGGATCTCGGCGCGGATCGCGAGCTCTCTGTTCGCGCCGAGACCGGCGATGTCCGCGAGGTGCTTGTGTGTCTCCTCGGCGCGACCGCCGCGCGCGAGCGCGACCGCGATGCGCAGTGACGTGGCGAGGATGTCGTGATGTGCGCGCACCAGCTCGAGCGATGCGCCCTTTGACGTGATCAGCGTCGAGATCACACGCTGACGATCTTCGAGCAGCTTGACGTACTTGTCGACGAGCCACGGGAGCGGCAGCGCGAGCACGATCGGCCGAAGGTGCTCGATCGGCTGCGCGCGGATCGCGTCGGGGCCGTTCTCGGCGGACTCGAGGTCGTCGGAAAATCGGAGAATCTCGTCCAGCTCGCCAAGGTACGTGTCGCGTTTGGTCGGATCGACCTCGCCGAGCAACACGAGCGTCGCGATCGCGGGCTGCATCGCCCCGGACTTCGCGAACGTGGCGCGCAGCTGGCGAATCGTGTCCGCGTGCTCGGCCAACCCGGTGCCGACCGTCTGCGGATCGAGCTGCCATAGCTGGGCGAGCTGGAACAACAGGGCCTCGGCGGCAAACGGACGATCCTCGCTCAGCGCATCGGACAGCCGCGTCGCGATCGCTGTCGCAATGCGCGCACGTACGGCATCGCGGCGCGGGCCGAGCGGCAGTACCCACAACGAGTCGATCGCTTGCTCGCGGTCGGCGTCATCACGGAGCTCGAGTGGCGCGTCGGGCCAGGTTTTCTGACGCTTCGCCGTCCCACCGCACGCCACAAGGGCGAGCAAGAGCACGACAATGGACCGCATGAAACAAAGGTAGCACCGCTCGGCGTTGTCCTGCTGACTGGAGCGTTCGAGCGAACGCGGTTGGATCGTGTATGTTTCAAGACGTGACCGGAACAGGCATCGTTGTTCAGAAGTACGGCGGCTCCTCCGTCGCTGATGTCGACAAGATTCGCCTCGTGGCGCAGCGCATCGCGCGCACCAAGGCCGCAGGCAAAAAGGTCGTCGTGGTCGTGTCCGCGATGGGCAAAACAACGAACCAGCTGATCGAGAAGGCAAAAGCGATCAGCCCGTCCCCGTCGCGCCGCGAGCTCGACATGTTGCTCACCTGCGGCGAGCGCGAGGCGATGTCGCTGCTGTCGATGGCGTGCGCCGAGGAGGGCCTGGAGGCCATCTCGTTCACGGGCTCGCAAGCCGGCATTCTCACGAACGATCGCCACTCCGGTGCCCGGATCGTCGAGGTCAGGCCGTTTCGTATCGAGGACGAGCTCGAACGCGGCAAGGTCGTCATCGTCGCTGGCTTTCAGGGGGTCTCGTACAAGCGAGAGATCACGACCCTCGGACGAGGTGGCTCGGACACCACGGCCGTCGCACTCGCCGGCGCGCTGCGTGCGGAATATTGCGAGATCTGCAGCGACGTCGACGGTGTCTACAGCGCCGACCCGCGCATCGTCGACGCAGCGCAGCTCCTCGAGTCGATCAGCCACGACGAGATGCTCGAGCTCGCCGCGCAGGGCGCGAAGGTCCTGCACGACGCGTCCGTCGAGTTCGCTCGCAAGAGCGGCATCGCCTTGTACGCCCGCGCGACCAACAAAGATGGCGGAGGTACCCGCATCGACTTCACGCCGGACCGCGAGCGCACCGTCGCGGCGGTGACGGGGCAGAGCGCACTGATCCGCGTGCGTGTGTCAGGCGGCGCTGCCGTCGAGAACTGCCTGCAGATCATCGAGCAGGCCTCGATCCCGCTCACGCACCTCGATCTCGAGGGCAAGGAGCTGCGCTGCTGGTTCACGATCGCCGACGTCCCGGACTGGGGCGAGGTCCGCAAGAAGCTCGACACCGTGCTCGCCGGTCAGATCGAGTTCGGCGAGGAGGGCTGCGTGACCATCGTCGGCCACGGGATCGGCTCGAACCCGAACGTGATCAACAAGGCGCGCCACAGCGCGGTGGGGGCCGGCGTCCCGCTCAATGCGGTCAGCGTCTCTCCGCTGCGTGTGACGCTGTAGTGCGACCGCCCGCATGTAGACAACCTCGTGCGCGCGCTGCACAAGTCGTTTATCGAGCTCTAGTGGCCCTTGCGAGGCGAGGACCCGGCGTCCTTGCGCTTGTACATCGACTCGAACTTCGCCTTCGGAACGATGTACTCCTCGCCGTTCGGACCGCGAACGAGATAGTCGCCCGCGTTGCCGCTGCCGGTACCCTCGAGCGTCTTGATCGTCGTTTGCTTCGTCAGGACGCGTGCGTTGGTCGGGGCGCTCTTGATGTAGTGACCGGGCGCGGTCTCCGTATAGGTCTTGGCAAAGATGTCGGGCTTGACCGACCACGTGCTGCCATCGGCACCGGTGATCTTCCAGTCGCCCGCTTCGGCGTGCATCTTGTCGCCACTTGAGGTCACCCAATCGAGCGGCGAGTGAAGCTGCTCGGCTGCCACTCCCACGGTCTTCACGTACTCGTGGAACTCCGAGTCGCCAAAGGCGCGCTCGGACGCGGTCGGATCTGACTTCATCGCCTCGGCGATGGCTGGCGGTGCGCCATGGCCGGAGAACTTCGTCTGGGACTCGCGGTCGTGCTTGTCGTGCTCCTGCTCCTCCTTGTGGACGGGGGCCTCGTTCTCTTGCTTCTTATGCTCGTGCTCGACCTGGCGATCCATGATGTCGAGGGTACCAAACCGCCCCAGGGCGGCGGCGATTTTGTAAGCTCTCGTCGTGCAGAAGTTTGGCATCGCGCGGCTCGTGCCCCACCTCGGGCGGCACAGCCGGGCCAACCGCTGGAAACGTGTCGGCAAGCGCCCACGTGTGTGGGCTCATCGGGGTGCATCCGCGCATGCTCCCGAAAACACGCTGGCGGCGTTCGATCTCGCGCGGACCGCGGGCGCCGATGGCATCGAGCTCGACGTCCAGCTCGATCGTGATGGCAACGTCATCGTGTTCCACGATCATGATTTGCAGCGGCTGTGCGATCGCCCGGGATCGATCGAGCTGCTGGGCGAGGCCGAGCGCAAGACGCTGCGCGTGCGCGGCGAGGCGATTCCGACCCTCGCCGAGGTGTTCGACATCCTCGGCGATCTCGAGATCAACGTCGAGCTGAAGGTCGCGAAGCCCGGCCGGGCGGGCGCGCTCGCGGCGGCAACGGCGAACGTGATCCGGCAGAGCCGGCATGCCGATCAGGTGCTCGTGTCGTCGTTCGATCCGTTCACGCTCGTGCAGTTTCACCGTCACATGCCCGACCTCGCGCTCGCGTTTCTGTTCGGGAAGGATCAGTCGTTCCCGATCCGTCGCGGCTGGGTCGGCACGTGGATGGGCGCCAGTGTGTTGCATCCGCAACATGTGCTGTGTACGCCCGCACTCGTGAAAAATTGGCACATCGCCGGGATGCCGGTGAACGCGTGGACCGTCGACGATCCCGCCGAGCTGACGCGCCTCGCGAGCATGGGCGTCGATGGCGTGTTCGCGAACGATCCTGCCCACGCTCTGTCAGTTCTGTCCGCTCTCTGAGCCGGTAGCGTCAGGTATCCGGCGGCGACGATCGTTCAGGAGGTGGAAACCTCGGCATGCGGTGGCACTCGCGAGCGGCATTGGGCGGAACGGGGGTTGCTTTGTATGCTCGCATGCTCAGCCATCGCTCACCCCGCGTCGCGATCGTGTCGGATACCGTGGACGACACCAATGGGGTCGCGCTCGGGTTGCGCCGCTTCGTCGCGGCATCGCGCCGCGCCGGGCACGACATCCACCTCGTCGGCCCTGCAAAGGCCGACGTTGTCGACGAGGTCGTGCGCATCGCGCCGGCGATGACCGCATCCCTGCCGTTCTATCCCGACATGACGTGGACCGTGCCCGAGCTGCCACCGCTCGTTGCATGGCTGGCACGCTCGGCCGATGTCATTCAAACCTCGACGCCGGGACCGATGGGGGTCGCCGCTGTGATCGCGGCGCGCATGCTCGGGTTGCCTCTGATCGCCCAGTATCACACCGAGGTCGCAGAGTTCGCGGCACGCATGACGGGCATGCCGATGGTGCGCGGCATCGTCGAGCCACTCGTCGCCTGGTTTTACCGCCAGGCCGATGTGTGCCTGGCACCGTCCGAGTCGGTCGTGCAGCGCCTGACATCGTTCGGTATTGCCGACGATCGCGTGTGGCGCGTGCGCCGCGGTGTCGACCTCGAGCTGTTTCATCCGTCGCGTCGTGATCGTGGTGTGCTGGCGCGCTGGGGCATCACCGACGAGCCCGTCGTGCTCTATGTCGGACGCCTGTCGAAGGAGAAGAACCTCGAAGCGCTGTCCGCCGCGTGGGCTACGGTTCATGCGCATCGGCCCGATGCGAAGCTGCTCGTCGTCGGCGGCGAGGGCCCGCTGGTCGGGACGTTCCGCGCGCCGGGGATGATCGAGACGGGCGGTCTCTACGACCGCGAGCTGGCCGCCGTGTTCGCGTCGGCCGATATCTTTGCGTTCCCGAGCGAGACCGAGACATTTGGTAACGTCGTCGTCGAAGCCGCGGCGAGCGGCCTCGCTTCGATCGTTGCGAGCGCCGGTGCATCGAGCGAGCACGTGGTTGCCGATTCGACCGGCCTCGTCATCGACGGGCGAGATCCGCAGCAGCTTGCAGCGCGGGTCGTCGAGCTGATCGATGATCCGGCGCGGCGACAGCGGCTCGGTATGGCGGCACGCGAGCACGCCACTCGCTACGCACTCACCGCGGCGGTGCAAGACACATGGGGACTCTACGACCGTGTGATCGCTCCCAGTGCCGCGATGGGGGCCGCGTCGTGACGAGCCTCGTCATCGAGACGTGGAACATCGGCGGTGACGTGCGCGCGCTGGGCGAGCTGCTCGCGTTGCTCGCACCTCAGGTCGCAACCCAGGACGCCGAGGTCGTGATCACGCACGCGGGTATCGCGGACGGTGACCGCGAGCGACTGACAGTTGATCTCGGCCGCGCGATCCGCTGGGTCGAGCTCCCACGCGAGGCCGGCTACTACGAGCACAAGAACCGCGGCTTCGACGCGTGTACGCGCGACGTCGTCGCATTCATCGACGGTGATTGCATGCCCGAGGCGACCTGGCTCGCTGCGCTCGTGGCGCCGTTTGGTGCCGGTGCGCAGGTGGTCGCAGGTGCGACGTCGTATCCGGGAACACTCGCGCCGCTCGCGAACACGCTCGACTTCCCGTACTTCGCAGGCACGGAAAATCGCACCTTCGGCGCGACCACGTCGCGACCCTCCGCCACCGTGCGGAACTTCTTCGCGAACAACGTCGCGTTCGGGCGCGCTGCGTTCGCGCCGCGTCGCTACCCGACGATCGAGCCGATGTTCCACGGCCAGTGCCAGGTGCTCGCACTACAGCTCGGCGAGGCGGGCATTCCGATCGCTTTCGCATCGGGTGCGCTCGTCACCCACGCGTGGCCCGAGAGCGCAAAGGAGTGGCTGGAGGTCCGGCTGCTACGCGGCGCAGACACGACCCAGCTGCTGCCGCACGTGATCGCACACTACGCGCCGATCGCCGCACCGGCCGCACGAAGGCTCGGTCCGCTCCCCGCGCTCGGGCTACTCGCGGTGCGCGCCGTGACGAGCACCGTCACTGCGCTGCGCCACGGCCCGCGGATGCGCGGCCTTGCACTTGTCGCCGCAGTCACGACGCTCGACCTCGTCGGCGCGGTCGCCGCACGGGCCGTGTATAGACTCCACGCCGCCTCCGGCGTCGCTGCGCGGGCCGGCAAAGCCGACCCTCGCCAGCGCTGGGTCGCGTGAGCACGCCCGACGCCCTCATCGGCGCGCTCGGCATCTACGGTGGGACGCTCGCGATTGGCGCGGCCAGCAGCATGCTGCCGATCGTCAGCATCGAGGTGTTCCTCGTCGCGCTCACGCTCGCACGTGGGCCGAGCGATGCGCTGCTGCTGATCGTGCTCGCCACGGTGGGGCAGGTGCTCGGCAAGCTACCGGTCTACTGGGCGACGCGCGCGGCGAGCGCGCTTCCCGGGCGACAGCGACGCTGGGTTGAACGCATCCGCGGCTGGAGCGCGCGGCTGGGCGATCGCCCGGTGATGCTGCTCGGTGTCAGCGCTCTCATCGGGCTTCCGCCGTTCTCGCTGGCGTCGACGGCTGCGGGCGTCCTCGGCATCCGATTGCGCACGTTCTGTACCGTGATCGCAGTAGCGCGAGCGGCGCGGTTCGCGGTTCTGATCGCCGTCGCCGCGCGGTTCGCGCACGGATGAGGCGCCGATTATGGGGCCGGCGGCGGTCCGCTGGTGACCGGCGGCTCGATCGCGAACGCGAGCTCGAGAGCCTTGTCGCCACGCCACAGCTGCGCACGCAGCTCGTTCGCGGTGCGCAACGAATCCCACACGACCTGGAGCTGATCGGGACGCGACAGCGACTTGCCATTGACCGCGAGGAGCACGTCGCCTGGGACGACATCGACATCGTGCAGTGGCCCGGTGTGATCGAGGAGCTGAACGAGCTGCCAGCCGACGAAGTGCTGTTGCCCGTCCAGGCGCGGTGCGACCTCGAGCTGGCGCAGGAAATTGCCGGGGCCACTATCGAGGACCGCGATCAACTTTGCGCGCTCGATCGTGCCGGTGCGCAGACCCTTGCCGGGAGGCGCGACAGGACGCGGAGCCTCGACCGCGGCGGTTGGCTCGACCTCGTTCGTGCGCTCTTTGGGCAGGTCCTCGTCAAAGACCGTACCCGTCGGCGCAACCTTGGGACCGCAGGCGGTGAGCATCACGACGCAGAGCAGGGCACGCACGTCCTCAAAGCTGCCGCTCCGCGTCGACGAGCGCAAGTTTACCGGTGACGCAATGCTCGCCGGTGTGGCCTTTGCACACCCACCGACGGGTCGTGAGATGCTCGCCGGATGGTGAGAGCTCTTATGATTGCGATGGTGCTGCTGGGCGCCTGCAAGAAGGCCGCGACGCCCGATTGCGACGGCGCGGGCAAGGCGATCGAGGTCGCCGCCGCAGACACCGCGGCGAACGGCAAGGACGAGCTCGCACGTGAGACTGCGCGTCGCGTCGGTCCCGCCGCCGGTGCGAACGTCGTGCT
>JAYVWH010000079.1:0-5806 GCA_043786265.1 Kofleriaceae bacterium
GCAAGACGTACGCGATGACTGGTTGGCGCATCGGCTACACCGCCGGTCCGCTGCCGCTGATCAAAGCGATGACGAAGATCCAGGGCCAGTCGACGTCGAACGCGACGCACATCGCGCAGATCGCGACGCTCGCCGCGCTCACCGGTCCGCAGGACTGCGTCGCCGAGATGCGCAAGGCGTTCGACGAGCGCCGTCTCGAAATGGTGAAGCTGCTGCGCGCGATTCCGAACGTGTCGTGCCGCGAGCCCAAGGGTGCGTTCTACGCGTTCCCGGATGTCTCGGCGTACGTCGGCAAAAAGACGACCGAGGGCTCGATTCTCGACGACGATGTTCAGCTGTGCGACTGGCTCGTCGAGGTCGGGAAGGTCGCCGTCGTGCCTGGCTCGGGCTTTGGCGCGCCCGGCTTCGTGCGCCTGTCGTACGCGTGCTCGATGGATAACATCCGCAAGGGTGTTGGCCGCCTTGCCGAAGCACTCGGCACGCTGAAGTGATCGCAAGGGACGGCTCTGCCGGCCCGCGCAGTGGCGCCGAAGGCGGCGCGAAGTTGATTGCACTGGGGGCAAGACCGACGGACGATTCGGCTACATTGCGCGTGTGACACGCGAGTTTGCTTTTCCAGGCACCAAGCCACGCTACGCACCCGATCGCGTCGTCGACATCCAGCACATCGGGCTCGTGCTCGAGGTCGATCCGAGCAAACGCACTGTCAGCGGCACCGCGACCCTTCGCGGCATGGTGATCGCGCCTGACACGCGCGTGATCGAGCTCGACGCGGTCGAGCTCACGATCGACAAGGTCACGAGCGGTGGCAAGGCGGTGCCCTATCGCCACGACGGCAAGAAGCTCCGCGTCGACCTGCCGGCGGCCCTCGCGCACGGTGCCGAGTGGACGCTCGCGATCGACTACAAGGGCGCACCGCGCCGGGGCCTCTACTTCGTCGGCCCCGACGAGGGCTATCCGGACAAGCCACTGCAGGCGTGGACGCAAGGCCAGGACGAGGACAGTCGCTACTGGTTTCCCTGCATCGATACACCGCACGAGAAGGCAACGAGCGAGGTCAAGGTCACTGTCCCCGCGAACATGTTCGCGCTGTCCAACGGCGTCCTCGTGTCCGACAAGACGACCGGCGAGCGCCGCACGCTGCACTGGCGGCTCGATGTCCCGCACAGCTGCTACCTCGTCACCCTCGCGGTCGGCGACTTTGGCACCGTCGAGACCAAGTGGCGCGACACGCCGGTCGTCTACTACGTCGAGCGCGGCAAGGAGGACATGGCCGAGCGGACGCTCGCGCGCACGCCGCAGATGCTCGAGCTGTTCTCGCAGAAGTTCGGGGTGCCATACCCCTACCCTCGCTACGCGCAGGTGTTCGTCGCCGATTTCATCTTCGGCGGGATGGAGAACACGAGCGCCACGACGCTCACCGATAGCGTGCTGATCGATCAGCGCGCGTCGATCGACTACGACATCGATTCGCTCGTCGCGCACGAGCTCGCGCACCAGTGGTTCGGCGATCTCGTCACCTGCCGCGACTGGGGCGAGGGCTGGCTCAACGAGGGCTTCGCCACCTACTCCGAGTACATCTGGCGCGAGCACCACGAGGGTCGTGATGCAGCGGACCTCGAGCTCGAGGAGTGGGCGGACTCGTACTTCGGCGAGGATGCAAACCGCTACCGCCGCACGATCGCCACGAAGCTCTACGACGAGCCGATCGACATCTTCGATCACCACCTGTACGAGAAGGGCGGGCGTGTGCTCCACATGCTTCGTCACCTGCTCGGCGACGATGCGTTCTTCCGCTCGCTCCAGCACTACCTGACCAAGCACCGCCACGGCCTCGTCGAGTCGCGGGATCTCGCGCGCGCCGTCGAAGATGCGACCGGCAAGGTCGTCGACTGGTTCTTCAGCCAGTGGGTGATCGATGGCGCGGGCCACCCCGAGCTCGACGTCGTGTTCCGCTGGGACCCGGATGCGATGCTCGCAACCGTCACCGTCGAGCAGCAGCAGCGCATCGAGGGCCGCACGCCCGTGTTCAGGCTACCGACCAAGATCCGGTTTCGTATCGCCGGCAAGGACGTCGACGTTCCGATCGAGATCACCGAGCAAAAGCAGGCGTTCCACATCAAGCTCGACGCCGAGCCAACTCAGGCGATCTTCGATCCCGGTCGTGTGCTGCTCGCGACCCGCACGATCGACAAACCGGAGACGGTGTGGATCGCCGAGCTCGCTGGCGCGACCCACGCGATCGATCGCGCGGCGGCTGCCAGCGCGCTGTCCAAGCGCGGCGGTCCCGGCGCGTACCAGGCACTCGCGATCGCATCGGAGAAGGATCCATTCTGGGCCGTTCGCGGTAGCGCGTTCAGCGGGCTCGGACTGATCCGCACACCGGCGGCGCGCGACCGCTTGATCAAGCGCCTCAAGGCCGAACATCACCCGCGTACGCGTCGGATCATCGCGCGTGCGCTCGGCGATTTCGTCCACGATGCAGCTGCTGCGGCTGCGCTCGCGCAGATCGTGAGTAAGGGCGACGCCAGCTACTTTGTCGAGGCGGAAGCGTGTCTCGCGCTTGGCCGCACCCGCACCCCGCGCGCAGGCGAGCTGCTGCGCCAGGCATCGCTTCGCGAGTCGTTCACCGACGTGGTGCGCCAGCATGCGTATCGCGGGCTCGCAGAAGCGCGCGACGACAGCGCGGTCGGCTTACTTGCCGATGGCATGAAATGGGGCCGTGCAACCCAGGGTCGCCGCGCGGCGGCAGGGGCGCTTGCCAACCTGATGCGCGGACGGCGCGATCGCGAGGCCCGCGACGTACGCGAGCGCGTCGAGCTGCTGCTCGCGGATGCCGACTTCCGCGTCCAGGCCGCCGCAATCGAGGCCCTCTCCGTTCTCGGTGACCCCGCTGCGATCGGCGCGTTGCGGCGGCTGACCGAGCGCGAGCTCGATGCCCGCTTGCGCCGTCGCGCCAAGGAAGTGATTCGCGACCTCGGCGAGGGTGCGCCCCTTGCCGAGGATGTTCGGCGCCTACGTGACGAGGTCGGCGAGCTCCGCACGCTCGCTGCGAGCCTGCGCGCGCGCATCGAGCTTCTCGAGGCTGCGAATCAGGAGCCCGCAGCGTCCGTGCCCCCGCCCCGCCCCGCTGCCCGGCCCAAGAAGCGCAAGCGTCGGTGATGCGCCAGCTCACCGTTCGCGACGAGGTCCAGGCCGCCGACGTGATCGTGCACGTCCTGAGCGAGACCGCGTTCGGCGTTCTAGTGGGTCTTCTTCGTCTTCACGAAGTCGATGTCGGGCATCTCGACGGCGGCGTCGGGCCGCGACTTCGGTGGCGGCGGCGGTGCAGGCACGCCGGCATCCACGGTGCGCGGGCGCGGCGGTGACGTCGCTGGACCGATCTTCCTGGTCCCCGCGTCGATCACCGTCATCATCCCCGCATCGACGGGCGTCCCCAGCGGCACCGGCGGCACGACCTGCACTGCGCCCGCGTCGATCTCGCTCCGGCTGCGGACGTCGGAACCCGCCCCGTGGGCGTTGCCCGCACCGTTTGTCGACGGCGACGATGCACCCTTGTTTCCTGTGAACACGACGAGCAGCGCCACGAGCGGCACCAGGATTGACACAGCGATCAGGCCGTAGCGTCGCGCCGGTGTGACGCCGTTCGTCGCCTCGTTCAATGACGGCGCTGGCGGCACCGCCGTGACCATCACGCTCGACGCAGGTAGCGGCGTCGCCGCGTGCGTTTCCGCGAGTGCGGTCTCGACGTCGGGAATTGTATCGGCCGCTCCGGACATCGACTCGAACGGCTGGGGCGTTTGCACGCCGGGCGACTCGCGGAGATCGTCGAGGACCCGGCGGATCTCGCCGGCCGTCTGGATGCGTTGCTCGGGGCGCTTCGCGAGCAGTGACTCGATCAACGCGCGCAGCCGTGGCGGCACGTGCGGTGGTAGCGGTGCCGGCGTATCGGCGATGTGACGTGCGAGCACCGCGCTGACCGCGGTATCGACGAACGGCGGCTTGCCGCTCAGCATCTCGTACAGGATGCAGCCAAGCGAGTAGAGGTCGGCGCGCTGGTCGCTGTCCTTGCCCTCGATCTGTTCGGGCGACATGTACAGCGGCGTCCCCAGCAACGCGTCGGTGTTCGTCACGACGGAGCCCGAGTCCTGCGCGAGCGATTTCGCGAGACCGAAGTCGAGGACCTTGAGCAGATCGCGTCCCGGTGGATCGTCGAGGAGGACGATGTTGCTGGGCTTGAGATCGCGGTGGACGATGCCCTGCGCGTGCGCGGCCTCGAGCGCGTCGCACAGCTGGGAGGCCATCACGATCGTGCGCTTGGGGTTCAGCCGGCGCCCCTGCCCCAGCTCACCGGCCAGCGTGTGACCCCGCAGTAGCTCCATCACGAGATAGAGGACGCCGCCCGACTGTCCGAAGTCGTAGACGTTGACAATGTTGGGCTGGCTCAAACGGCTCGCGAGTCGTGCTTCGCGCAGGAACCGCTTCACCGCGGAGCGGTCGTCGGCGAGCTTGTGATGGATGACCTTGATCGCGACCTCGCGGTCGACGGACAGCTGCCAGCCTCGATACACGGTGCCCATGCCGCCCTTACCGAGCGGCGCACGAATCTCGTAACGCTCGTCGAGGACGCGACCGATCAGATCATCGCGTTGCGCTGCGAGCATGATCAGCCGTGCGCCATCATTGGGGCAGGTCCTGGTGTCCGACGGATACGACTGGTTGCACGCGGAGCAGTACGCCTCCTCGGCGTGGACCTCCATCGTCGCGCCCGCGTCACTCGTCGACGGCAGCGTGGGATCGCCCGTTCTGGTCAATGGGCCACGATCCTGATGTTTTGACCGGCGGCCAGGCCGTCGGGAAACCACACGAGGTACGCCGCGCTCGCTGGGAACTTCTGGATCGTATGCGCGATGTCGCTACCGTCGCCAAGGTTCACTGAGTCGAGCGTTGGGTGGTCCTGGAGATCGAGCCACACGGCAAATGGAGGGATCGCGCCGGCGCCCAAGGGTTCGATCAGGAATGAGGACGCGGCGACGTAGAAGCCACCAGAGTTGTTCTGCGCGGTCTCGCCGCCATAGATCCCGTCGTCCCCGAGGCCGATCCCTTGGCCGTCGATCTTGATCTGGACATCGCCCGTGAATGGCTCGGTCCGCGCGCGCAATGTGGCGCAACCGGTCGCGGTTCCGCTCGCGATCATCATCGTCGTGCTCTCGTCGGCGATGATGCCGGTCCCCGTGCTGGACCCCGGCGTCGCCATGTCCCCGATCAGCGCGACCGATGTCGCCGAGATCCGACGCATCCTCTTGCTCCGACTGATCCGCCAGCCCATCGCGATCTGAAACGCGTCATTGGCGCCGGTGAAGCACACGGTGCCGTCGGCCGGTGTTGGCGGGAGCGACGCTCCGTCACTGCCGGGGATCGCGATCCCGGACGGGGCATTCACCATGCTGAGGCGAAAGCCGTAGTAGGTCTCGATGGTCCAGGCGGAATCAACAACGCAAGCCTGGCAACTGGTGGCGGCGACATCGCTGCCGATGCTCGCGGCGTCCATGCGCTGGATCCGGCCATCGGGGAAGAACGAGAAGATCGACCGGCCGGACGGCGCGCCCGTGCACGCACCGGTGAACTGTCCGGCCCAGTCGAGCGTGACGCGCGCGACCCCTCCGGTGAGACCGATGTTGATGTTCGAGGTCATCGCGGTGACGCCGGTGCTCGGCGCAGCGTTGAGGGCCGCGGCTGGCGTGTAGTTCAGGCCCGCGCCGTACTCGCTGACGCAATTCCCAGCAGGCGCCTCGCTGAGCACCTG
>JAYVWH010000080.1:0-3825 GCA_043786265.1 Kofleriaceae bacterium
GAGGCTACACACCAGCTCGATGCCGAGATCGCGGTGGCCGGTGCCCTCGAGCGACGCCCGCTCGGTCACTACCGGATCGATCTGCTGATGGCGAGCGGCGATCACGATCTCTCACGCGTCGCGGTCGGCGAAATCCTGGATTCGGCGCCGTCGGACGTGCGGGCGTTGCTCGCGCAGCTCGAGCTGACATTTCTCGACGGACGCGCTGAAGAGTTCGGCCGTGCTCTCGAGCAGCTCGCACACGCCGTGAGCGATTCGCAGCTCCGCGCCGCCGTTCAGCAAGCGCGCGGCATGCTCGCCGCACAGCAGGGCGACGCCGAGGGTGCGGTGACGTGGTTTGCAGCAGCGACCGAGTCCGATCCTGGTTCGCTCGGCGCGCGGCTCGCAGCGATCCGCGAGGCGGCGACGCACAACAAGCCCAGCGAGACCGCGCAAGCGCTGCTCGAGCTGGCCAAGATCGTCGAAGAGAGCGATCCGACCACGGCAGCCGCTCTCGCGGTGCGCGCGCAGCACTGGGTTCGCGATCGCAAGGGCCGGCTAGTCGGCCCGCGCAGCAGCGCCGAAGGCGATGCGCAGATGGATCGCAAGGGCCGGCTAGCCGGCCCGCGCAGCAGCGCCGAAGGCGATGCGCAGCTGGATCACTTTGCCCGCGATGCCGCGGCGCTCGCGACCAAAGCAATGCCCGCCGATCCGCTGGTTGCCCGCGTCAGCGCAGAGACCGCGCTTGCAGGCGGCGACGTGATGGCCGCGACCGCCGCACTGCAAGCATGGGCGGCGACCGCCGCACCGCCCGTCGAGCGCGCATACGCGGCCGCGCGCGCAGCCGAGCTCGATCCGGCGCACGGCGTCGAGTTGTGGGGTCAGGCACTCGCGCTCGATCCAGATGACGACTACGGATCGGCACAGCTACGCACGGCCCAGGTCGCCAGCGAACAGACGCAGCAATCGATCGACGTCGATCTCGCCGTCGCAGCGGACCCGCAGCGCGAACGTGCGCGGCTGCGCGCAGCGTTCGGCATGATCGCGCAAGGTCAGCTCGACGCTGCCATCGGGCTGCTGCAAGAAGGACGCGCTGCGCGCCCGACGTCGCTCGCACTCGCCGAGGCACTTGCCGAGGCGTTCGCAGCTGCAGGCCGGTGGAGCGAGCGCGCCAAGCTGCTCGGTGAGCTGGCGGAGAAGCCCGGCGAACAGCTCGATCGAGATATCGCGCAGCTGCGAAGTGCGGTCGCGTGGGAGGAGGCGGTCGGCGCAGCGTCGTCGGCGCCGGCGCCTGATGTCGAGGAGATCCAACGCGCCACGGCGGCCGCGCTCGGTGCGTGGAAGAAGGTCAGCGAACAGGCGAACGGTGCTGCACCGGAGGCACACGCAGCCGCAATCGTGCTCGGGGTCCGCCTCGATGACCGCGACGTGCTGAGCGAAGTCCTCACGCGTGCGCAGAGCGCCGAACGGTCGCCGTGGGGCGTCGCGAGCCTCGCGATGCGCCGCGCACGGCTGCTATCGGACGATCACGCACGCGCCGACGTCATCCTCGGCGAGGCCGTTCCTTCACTCGATGATCCGCGTCGCGCGGTCGCGCTAATGCTGACCGCGGCGCGCCGCAAGGACATCGCCGACATCGCGAATACGCTCGACGAACGCGCGGCGACACTCGGCGAGGCCACCGAAGCATCCGCTCTGCGGCTGCGCGCCGCGCAACTCGCGCTCGATGCCGGTGATGCGGTGCGCGCCACGTCCTTGCTGCGCATCGTCGAGAAGGCACTGCCGGCGGTCACCACCGTATCCGATCTGCTCCAGGTCGCTCGCCGCCGTGCCGGCGATGTCTCGGGCCCGGTCCGGACCGTCAAGGAGGGCAGTGCAACCGCGAGCCCCGACGAGTTCGCGCGAGTCGTGCGCGATGCCGATGACGCAGCGGAACGCGGCGATGGCGCGTCAGCGATCGGCCTGTACCAGGCTGCGCTCGAGATGCGCCCCGGGGACCCGCTCGCCACTGTGCCGCTCGTGCGAGTTGCCACCGCACTGCGCGAGCCGGCACCGATCGCGGCACTCGCTCTCGCACAGCTGCGCGCCGCGGAGGCCGCCGGCGATGCTGCTGCGAAGGCGGACGCCTACGAGCTGTTATCGCACATCGATCGCGAGCTACGCGGCGACGCGGGTTCGGCACAGGTCGCGCTCGAGAGTGCCTCACAAGCCGACCCGACTCGCATCGACGTGATGCACCGCCTCGAGCGCGAGTATGCGGTCAGTGATCAGATCGGCGAGCTGCTGCGCCTCCGCCGTGCCGAGCTCGAGCAGATTCCCGCCGAGCTCGCGAAAGATCGCGCAGCGATGATCATGGACACCGCCGGGCTCGCGGAGCGCGACGGCCGTCCGGATGTCGAGCTGACCGAGCTGTATCGCGCGGCACTGGAGGCTGATCCAAAGTATCGCCTCGCACTGCTGCACCTCGAATCGATCGTTCGCCGCGCAGGTTCTTCGTTGGAGCTCGCAAAGCTCGAGGAGCAAATCGCATCCTACTTCGAGGGCGACGTCCACACGCAGGTGGCGTTCTACACGCGCGCCGGCGAGACCCTCGCCGAGCTAGGAAATATCGACGCAGCAGTCGCGACGTTCGGCAAGGCCGATCAGCTCGCCCCCGGTCACGTGCCTGCGCTCGAGGGCTGGCGCAGCGCCGCGCTCAAGGGCCAGCTGTGGCTCGATGTGGCGGAGGCTGCTACGCGACAGGCGAGCGTCGGCGGCGAGCCCCAGGAGCGAGCTCGTCTGCATCACTTCGCAGGCGTTGCCCTGATGGACAAGGCGCTGATCGGCGACCAGGCGATGGCCGCGTTCCGCCGCGCACTCGACGCCGATCCGAGCCATCGCGACTCGTTCATGCGCATGCGCATCCTGCTCGAGGAGGAGGGCAACCACGACGAGCTCGCGATCCTGATCGCGAATCGTCTCGAGCACGAACCGCCGGGCCCGCAGAAGCTCGAGATGCACCGCGCGCTCGCGGAGCTGTCGCGCAACTTCCTCACGGATCGCGAGACCGCAAAGAAGCACTACCGCGCGATCCTTGAATCCGATCCGAACGACCTGCGCGCTCACGCTGCGATCGCCGACATCGCATGGGAGCAGGGCTCCTGGCAGGAGGCGGCGGATGCACTGATCTCTCGCGCACGGCTCGAGCACGATCCGAACATCCTGCGCACGCTGTGCTTCCGCCTCGGCTTGATCTACGCAGATCGCCTGATCGACGTGCCGATGGCACTCAAGTCGTTCCAGCGCGCGCTGACCTACAACCCCGACGACATCCAGACCCTCGAGCGGCTCGCGGATCTCGCGACGCAGTCAGGGGAGTGGAAGCTCGCGCTCGGTGCATGCGAGCGCCTCGTCAAGAACGAGGAGGATGGCGAGAAGCGCGCGATGCACCTCCACCGCGTCGCGAAGATCTTCCGTCAGGGCTTCGGCGACATGAAGCGCGCCGAGCGCGCACTGAACCTGGCCCTCGACGGTGCACCCGCGAGCGACGAGGCGCTGACCGAGCTAGTCCGCTTCTATCGCGAGGCCAACGACATGACGTCGGTGCGCGTGCACCTCAACCGCGTCGCCGGCACGATGCGCACGCGGCTGGTGGCCGACCCGAAGGATGGCATCGCGTACCGCGTCATCTCGCGCGCAATGTCTGCTCGCGCTGCCGTCGGCGTCGACGGTTCGACGGCGGTCGCGCGGAGCGCAGCCGAGCTTGCGCAGCTACTCGGCGCTGCCGGTGAGCCCGAGCGCGTGTTGCTCGCGGACCACGATCGCACGGTGCTCGCTCCGCTGGTGCGGCCCGATGCCGACGATTTG
>JAYVWH010000081.1:0-9703 GCA_043786265.1 Kofleriaceae bacterium
GATGCACATCTCGAGCGTGGTCTTGGCCTCGAACACGCGGCGTCCCGTGAGCAGGAAGTAACCGACGGCACCGAGTGCATAGATGTCCGCGGCCGGCCCGATCGTCGACGGATCGGTCACCGCCTCTGGCGCGATGTATGCCGGCGTACCGAGGATCGAGTGCGTCGTGTCCTCCGAGCTCGACCCCGAGTCGATCTCCTTGGCGAGTCCGAAGTCCACGACCTTCGCGACATCGGGCACATCACCGCGCTCGCACAGGATCACGTTCGCCGGCTTGATGTCGCGATGGATGATGCCGCGGCGGTGCGCTTCGCTGAGGGCAGCGCACACCTGCGCGAGTACCGCGATGACGCGGTCGGCGGGAACCAGGCCGTGGTCGATCACGAGCGTCTCGAGGTTGATCCCATCGAGATACTCCATCGCGTAGTAGAACACCCCGTTCGGGTTGTGGCCGTAGTCGTACACGGCGACGGTGTTCCAGTGCGTGAGCTGACTCATCGCCTGCACCTCGCGCTCGAACCGCTGCAGCGTGTCGGCGCCGACCTTGTCCGGATGCACGACCTTGATCGCGGTCGGGCGGCGCAGCAACGCGTGATGCGCGCGATACACCGAGCCGTTGCCGCCCTCGCCGATCTTCTCGCCGAGCGTGTACTGCCCCAGGCGCGTCGCCTCGCTGACCTGCCGGCGCAGCCCGTAGATGATTCGCGAGCCGAAGGTTGCCAGCGCGATCACCACGATCGCGATCATGACGGCGCCGCCAATGAATGCGGGCCGCGGCAACTGATAGAGATCCTGCGCGGACGACAGGCCGACCACCGCGACGATCATCGGCGCGAAGAGGACGGTGCCCACCACTGCCGTCCGCTTGCCGGTGCTCGGCAAGATGATCGCGCGCAAGAAGATCGTGAACGACGACCACAAGAGATTTACCCAGCCAGAGGTCGCGAGCTTGAAGCCGGCGATGTACGCGGCGCTCGCGAAGATGATCCCGGTGCCGGCCGCGTAGAACAGATCGATCGCGTGGAGCGCCCGCAGCGAGACCTTGCGGCGCACGAGCAACCCGCGCCAGATAGCGGTCAGGAGCGCGAGCCCGACCACGGAGCTCATGTTGATGTACTTCTGCCCGGGCGACTTCCACACGGGATACGCCCAGTACAAGGAAATCATCCCGACGATCACGGCGATGAAGCTGAAGAACATCACGCGCGACAGGACGCCGAGCCGCTCCTGCAGCAGCTCGCGTGACTCCTCGTCGTCGCCGAACGCGTGCCAGCCGGCACGGATCGGGAGCATCTTGCGTGAGGCAGCGGCGCCGACGGCCATTACCCCAACATTACCCCGCCGGCGACAACCACGGGGAGTTGGTTATGTGCAGCACGACCACGAATCCAACGGCGGCGATCGACGCCGACGACCAGTCCCCACGTTGACGCGCGGCTCGGCAACTACTTCTTGCCGAGCGCCTTGGCGATGTCCTCGGGCGACAGGCTCGTCCCGAGCTTCTTGGCCATCTCCTCGGCGCTCATGGTCGATGCGTCGTGCTCGGTCTTGATGACCTCGCTGAGTCGGCCCGACACCCAGCCCAGGCCGTCGCGCGTGATGAACCCCGCGTCCCCCGGAGCCTTGTTGCGATCGCTCTTGAGCATGGCCTGGAACGTGGAATCCCCCTCGCCGACGTGCACGCACGGGGTGCGGACGGGCAGCGGCCCCTGGTCAATCGCGGCGAACACTTCGGCGCGGAGATCAGGATCGTTCAGGCACACGCGGACAAGCTGCTTGAGGTCGAACGACACGCTATCAGGCATCTGCTATCCCCTTGGTTGCGGTACGCGAAGCGGACGATAACCCGGCACGCCCTGCAGTGCGGCGCATAGGTCACCACCCGTCTGAAATCGGTTCTCGACTGGCTTCTCGAGGCACCGCAGGATGATCGCATCGAGCTCGGGCGGGATCCCGGCGTCGGGGTCGACCTTGCTCGGCAAGCGGGGCGGCGTCCTGAGATGCGCGGCGAACAGTGGCGCGAGCGCTCCACGAAACGGCGTCTCGCCAAGGAGCAACTCGAAGCCAACACAGCCGAGCGCGTAGATGTCGGTGCGCGGATCGGGTGGCAGGCCCCTGCACTGCTCCGGGGACATGTACTGCGGCGTCCCGAAGATGGCGCCGGCGGCGGAGAGGACCATGCTCTCCTTCAAGCTGTTGTCGAGGATCTTCGCCATCCCGAAATCGAGGATGCGGACGATCTTCCCGTTCGGGTGATCGGCGAGGACGATGTTGTGCGGCTTGATATCGCGATGTACGACGCCAGCGGCGTGGGCGTGGTGCAGCGCATCGCCCGCCTCCGCCAGAATGCCAACCGCCAGCGCGATCGGCAGCGGTCCTCGCTGCTGAACGAGTGCGTGGAGCGACACGCCTTCGACGTACTCCATCGTGAGGTACATGCGACCGTCGGCGAGCTGACCCGCGTCGTAGGTCGCGACGATGTTCTGGTGCGATAGCAACTGTGCCGCGCGGACCTCGCGCTTGAACCTGCCCTGCGCGACGAGATCCTCGTTGTTCTGCTCGACCTTCTTGAGGACCTTGAGTGCCTCGTACCGACCGACCGCAACGTTCTGGACAAGATAGACCTCGCCCATCGCCCCCGCGCCGAGGGTCTTGATCATCCTGTATGGCTCGGTCAGTACCGGCGCCGGGTTCACCGTCCCATCATATCCCAGTCAGGAGCTATCAACTCCGCCGCCTAACCCCAGAGTTCGGCTGTGAAACTCTGGGGTTAGGTCGTCCATGATGCTCGAAGGGATGCGAGGTGCATGTCCACCGGTGTGCCGGAAATCCGCATCGCTTGGCACATCGCGCGAGAGAGGTAGAGTCAGCGCGAGAGGACAAACCGTGAATCACAACTTTGAAGTCAGCGTCGGCGATCATGTATTCCTCGAAGAAGGCGGGGAGGAAGTAGGCGCTGTCCGCCAGATCGAGCGCGATCACCTGGTCATCTATATCGAGGCAGCGGGCGACTTCGTCGTCCGTGGACCGGAAGTAAAAGCGATCCACTACGGGAAGGTGATACTGAGCCCCGAGCACGTAGACCCCCGACTGCTAGCGGCCGCGCAAGCGGCGCACGAAGCCGAGACCGAAACCGAAACCGAGTAGTCGACCTCGTGCGTCCGCGCGCGCCAGTCTCTTCGCCGTGCGCTAGCGCGCGCGTCAACGCGACAGGCGTGCATCGAGCTGCTCGAGGAGCTCGATGATCTGCACCATTTGATTCGCGAGCAGCGTGTCTGAACCACGTTGCTCAGCAGCCGCGGTGACGACCGGAACGAGTGTGCTCTCGATCCGGCGCACCTGCGCGAGGAGCCATTTGGCGTTGGCATCGATGTCGATGTCGGGCTTGGGCTTCTCCACTGCGACCTCGATGGGACGGGCCGCTTGCGCGCGGAGGCCGTCGGCGAGCGCGTCGAGCCGCGGGCCGAGCCACGTCTGAGGATCGCGCTCGGCCTGGTCGGTCAAGGTCTTGCGCGTGGCCTGGATCATCACCTCGCGGAGGTGGCGGAGCTCGGCGCTGACCTCGGCGGCACCATTCTGTTCGCTCAGAGCGCCGCGGATCGCTCCCAGCTCGACGCCAAGGCCGGTGAGCGTCCCCATCAGGCGGACCACAGGATCGGTGTCACTGCCGCCCATCCGGCGCTGTCGCACGAACTCCGCCTTCATCTCCGACCACCGCTTCGCTTGCTCGGGAGTCTGCCGGGACCGTAGCTCGGCGAGCTTCAACAAGTTCTGCTCGGCCGCGGTGGTGAGGGTCTGCGACTCGCCCCGATAGTGATCATCGATCAGCGCCTCGAGCTCGGTCGGCGTCATCGCCGCGACGATCTTCTCGGCGAGCTTGTTCATGTTGCGATAGCTGCCCTGAAGCTTGAACGGTGGCTCGGTGCGATAGGTATCGGCCTGCGCCGCCGAGCGGATGTACTCGGCGTTCACCGCGAGCAGCGTCTGTTGCGCAGCGAACAGGTGACGAACGACCGCGAGGATCTCCTCCAGCTCGACGCCCGAATAGCCATGCTCCAGCTCGGTCGTCGGAACCGGCTCGCCCTTCGCAATGCGGATGATCTTGTGCACGTCGCCAAGCTCGCGAGTGGCGAGCGGAGCGAGCGTCGTGCTCGAGGTCAACGCGTTCTCGAGGAACGAGAGCGCGAATGCGTCGGCCTTGCCGGTGAGGACCTCACCGAGGTTGTAGACGTCGGCGCGATTCGCGAGCATGTCGGGGATCCGGAACTGCTCGCCACTTTCGGTGTATGGGTTGCCCGCCATCACCACGCAGAACTTCTTGCCGCGCAGGTCGTAGGTCCGCGTCCGGCCGCGCCACACGCCTTCGATCTTGCGCTGCGCATCGCAGAGCGAGATGAACTTCTGAAGGAGCTCGGGCGATGTGTGCTGGATGTCGTCGAGATAGAGCATCACGTTCGTGCCCATCTCGAGCGCGAGGCTGACCTTCTCGATCTCCTGGCGCGCTGTCGCGTTCGGAGCGTCGGCCGGATCGAGCGATGTGACCTCGTGGCCGAGCGCGGGGCCGTTGATCTTGACGAACGCGAGACCAAGCCGCGCCGCGACGTACTCCATCAACGTCGTCTTGCCGTAGCCCGGCGGCGAGACCAGCAGCAGCATGCCCATCTGGTCAGTGCGCTTCGCGGCTCCGGCAGCGCCGAGCTGCTTCGCGAGGTTCGCGCCGACCAGCGGCAGGTACACCTGATCGATGAGCTGGTTGCGCACGAACGACGACATCACGCGTGGCTTGAGCTCGTCGATCCGCAACCGCTTGCGCTCGCGCTCGGCGATCTCGGAGCGTAGCGCGCGATACGCGCGAAACTTCGGGACCTGCACGGTGCGAAAGCGCTCGAGTCGGGCCGTGAGCTCGTCGAGCCGCAACGCGAGCACGCCGTTCTGAATCCGCGGGTGGCGGCCGAGCAGCCCGGTGACGGTAGCGCCGATCACCGCGCTCGACGTCGCATGGGTGAGGTCCGGCGTCGCGAGCAATGCAGCCGCCTCGACGGCAGCGGGCGAGAGATCGGGCTTGCGCTCGACCACGCCGTCGATCCAGGCCCGTGCGAGTGCGAGTGCAGCACCCGGCACCGTACGGAGGTGACGGATATCATCTTCGAACGCGACCCGTGCGCTACGCGCCTCGAGCTCGCTGTGCAGTGCGGCTACCAGCTGCATGGCCGCGCCGCTGATCACGAATCGCGGTGTCGCAGCCGCCAGCTCGCGGACAAGATACGCAGCTGCGAGCTCGACATCTGTCGCCGCCATTCCCGCGGTCACCAGCGACGGATCGCGCTCGAGGAACCGGGCCAACCCGAGGGCGATCTCGGCAGCGAGCTGGCTCCGGCCACGGCGATCGCCGAGCGTGTCGGCGAGCCGCGCGAGGCTCTGCGCGGCGCGATGCCAGCGACTCCGAGTCCCGTCTTCGTCAGCGGTGCTTGCGGTGGCCGCGGTGACTGCGGGCCGCGCGGCGACCTCGGGCCCGACTGCACGCGGCGCCCCCCAGAACATCACCGCCAGCGCTCGTGCCGCAGCCGGATATGCGAGCAAGCCCGCACCCTCGCGCATTGCGAGCAGGCGCTCGAGAATCTTCGACGCATCCGCGTCGTGCACACCCCGCTCGTAGCCCTCGTCGTAGCGCTCCTGCGCGATCTGTCGAAGCAGCGCGTCGAGCGTGCCGGTACGCGCCGAATCTTGAAGTGCGGCGAGCGTCAGCGTGCCGGTGCCGGCCTCAGCGTTCGCGAGCACGGATGCCGCGAGATACTCACCACGGTAGACTTCGGGCGACTCGCTCGGCAGATCCTGATTCCACAGCTCACGCGCCGCGAGTAGCCGCTCGTCGGCGATCGACTCGTAGAAGTCCGTGCCGGCGAGGTGCACGGCGAGACCGTCCTCGTGCGGAACGATCATCAGCTCGAGCGGTTGCGTGTTGACCGTGAACCGATGTTCGCCAAAGCGCAGCAGCTCGCCGCCGCCTTCGAACAGGTCGGCCTTGTCGCGCTGGCCGCGCAACGCGTCCTGGCGCGCCGACTTGAGCCGCGACTCGAGCTCGTCGGCCTTGACCGTGTCTCCGAGCTGGCCAAGCTCCGCGATGATGTCGCGCAGCTTGCTGACCATCGCGTCGGAGGCGAAGTACGCGTTGACCTCGTCGGCCGTCGCGAGCGTGCCGGCGCGGCGCGCGACACCCTCGATGATCCGCTGCGCCGCCTTGAGGAGGTTCGCTGCACGCCGCTGCCGCTCGGCGGCGAGGAGCTGCTTGCGCGCGCCCACGGCCTCGGTCATCTCGACCCGCTTGGTCGCGAGCTCGGCAGTCAGCTCGTCGATGTCGGCGAACCGACCCTCGAGCTCCTCGAGCTGGACGAGCAGCCGCGTCAGCTCCTGATCGCAACGCTCGGGCGTGTCGCACTGGGCGAGCGCCGAGGCGACGCTCTGAGACATCAGCTTGACCTGCGCGCCGAACTCCGCGCGACCCTCCCGTGCGGCGAGCTCGCGATAACGACCTTCGATCGTCGCGCGGGCGCGGTTCACCTGGCCGAAGGCGTCGGTGATGTTCTCGAGAATCGCCGTGCGCTGGGTCGTGTCGTCGATCTTGAGCGACCCGATCACCGTACCGAGCAGATCGAGGCCGCCAGCGACCTGATCGATCTGCTGGCGCACCGGCTTCACTTCGACCGCCGATGCAAGCTCGCCGACGCGCGCCGCCAGCGTGTCCGCCCTCTGCACGAGCTCCCCGAACGCCGCTCCCTTTGCGAGCAGGGCCACGCAGTCCGTGGTCACTCGATCGAAGGCGACGACCACCTCCTGCTCGAGCTGCGCGAGGCGCGCAACATCAATGAACCGGGTCTCCTTCTTCGAGATCAGCTGACCGCGCAGTCCGCGCAGACCGGTGAGCGCCTCGAGGAATGGGTCGACACGGTCCCAGCCTTCGGAGCGCGTGGTGCGCAGCGTCCCGGCGACGAGCGTCTCGGCCTCGGCCAGGGCCTTGCGGGCAGCGGCTTCGAGCGCGAGTACCTTCTCGTACTCGTCGAGGATCAGCTTCGCCGTGCTCTTGACGTCGGCGATCGCGACCTTGAGATCGCCGGTGTCGGCGTGGCCGAGCCAGTAATAGGCATCGGTCGCGCGCGTGCCGAGCGCAAGGATGTCCTCGAACGTCGTCCGTGCCGGCTTATCGCTCGCCGCGAGCCGCGAGATCGAGAGTGCATCCGAGAGCCCGCGGACGAGATCCGCATTGCCGACCTTCGCGAGATAGCTGCCGTCGGTGACGATGCTCGCCGCGTGCTCGGCCGACGTGAACGGCGTCTGCCAGATTTGCACCGGGTGGACGCGGGTGGGCTCTCCGGATGCTGCACGCATCACGACCATGCGACCGTCGGCAAACAGCGAGTAGCCGTTGCACAGGATCGGCGCGGCGATCGTCTTCTCGATCAAGTTGTACGGATAGAGGAGATACGTGCCGTCGCTGCCGCGGTTGTAGATGTAGAGGACATCCTCGCCGTTGGGCGAACGCAGCTCGCGCTCGAGAACGTAGTCGGTCCAGCCGCTATCGAATGTCTTGTGATCGCCGCCGACCAGCATGTAGCCGCCGGGGAACACGATGCCGTGGTCTTCGGGGAGACTGCGGCAGCCCTGCCCGATTCCGTCGGCGCGAATGACCTTGTGCGACCGCGTATCGAACACGAGGTAGCGCCACACGGTCTCGCGAAACGGCAGGATCCTCATCAACACCAGCCCGCCGGGCTTCCCGATCGGCGCGAAGAAGATCCGTGCATCGTCGAGTGACTGGTTGAGATCCTCGACCGGCTCGGCGTAGATGCCTTGGCCGGTCTCGGTGTTGTCCTCGATCTTGATCGTCAGGTCGCCGTGGACGCACTCCACGAACAGTGTGTCGAGCAGGTTGTAGTGCGGGTGCTTACCGGCGACCTGGTAGTCGCGCGTTACCTCGCGCCACTCGAAGTCGTACGGCGCGGCGAACAGGGCCGCGTGATCGCGATCGCCGCGGTCGTCGACGTAGACCACCCGTCCGTTGGGTTCGATCCGCCAACGCAGCACCTTGATGTCGCGCCACGACGAGCCGGACTGGAATACCGCGAGCAGCTGGGTGTCGCGCTTGACGAGCTGCAGCAGCCGCGCATCGCGGTAGTAGCGATAGAGATTCGCGAAGTCGCGCTCGATCTCGGGCCCGACGAGAAAGTCGGCCGCGACGGGGGTCGACTCGTACCCGCCGGCGGCCGTCGGCTCGAACCGGTGCAAGGCGAGCACGTCGCCGATCTTGGTCTCGGCCTTGAGGCCGAGAAAGACGTTGTAGCCGAGCAGCAAATTTCCGCCGACTTCGACGATATCGACGGGTGCGCAGTTGTGCTCCGTCCGCACCCGCTCCGTCGCGATCAGCTGGGGCTCGGTGCCACCGAAGATCGCCTTGCGCCGAGCGTTGAGCGCGTCTGCCCGCTTCGCAAGCTCTTGCCCGCTCGATGCAAGGCGAGCGCGCAGGACCTCGTAGTTGCCGCCGGTCAGGGCGGCGTCGACGTCGGCCATGACGACCTCTTCAGCTCACCTTGTCGCCGGTGACTCCGAGCTGCCGAGCCTGGTCGAGCAGCGTCTTGAGCTTGGTCTTCGTCGTATCGTCGGCGTTGATCATCAGGCTGCCGAGCACGCCCGAGAGCGTGGCCTCCGGCGACTTGCCGCTAGGCAGCAGCTTGTCGCCAACGACTTTCCGCACGACGTCGGAGCTCTCGAAGATCCCGTCGATCGAGCTTCCGAGCGAGACGGCCCGGACAAACCGGTCGAAGAACTGGCCGTCGCCGCCGACAATCTTGATGTCGGCCTTGCTCATCGCTTCGGCCATGACCTTGGCCTGTTGCTCGGTCATCGAGACTCGAGCCTTGATCTGCTCGAGCGCGATCGCGCGGTCGGCGTCCAGCTTGAGGCGGAACTCCTCGTGCTCCCGCGCCGTGCCCTCGAGCGCCTTCATCGCGATCGCCTTCTCGGCGAGACCACGCGCTTCCGCGAGCATCCGCTTCTCGACCGCGCCAGCGTCGGCTTCCCGCGCAGTGACCTCGGCGAGCAGCTTCTCGCGGATGCCGACCGCCGTGGCGATGCCCGTCTTCTCGATCGCGGCAGCTTCTGCCTCGCGCCCTGCGGCCTCGGCGAACGCCTTGCGACGAACGTTCTCGGCGATCACGGTGCCTTCGCGGTCACTGACCTGGACCTGCGCGTCATGCACGCGAGCCTCGGCGAGACCGACCTTCTCGATGGCGAGCGCGTCCGCTTCCTTGACCCGGACCTGCGCCAGGCCCTGAGCTGCGGCCTCGGCCTGCGTACCTTCGCTGCGACGGATCGCGGCGCGCGCTTCCTTGTCGCTCGCCTCCATCGCCGCATCGGCGAGGATCAGCTGCTTCTTCGCGTGAGACTGCGCGACCTGCTGCTCTGCCTCGGCCTGCTTGATGTCCTTGATGAACAGACCCTGCGCCTCGGCCTCGGCCGAGATGATCGTGACGTTCTTCTTGCGCTTGACGTCGGCGTCCATGCGCAGGTCCTTGATCGCCTCTTCCTCGACGGCGACTGTCTTGTCGACGGCAACACGCGCCCGGATGATGTCCGCGATGGCGCGCTTCTCGGTCTCGACCGCCTTGTTCATGTCGATCGAGCCGAGATCGACCTCGCGCTTGCGACCGAC
>JAYVWH010000082.1:0-6074 GCA_043786265.1 Kofleriaceae bacterium
CAAGTACCCGGTCGACGCGAGGTGCTCGGTGATGACCGGGTTTGCCTCGTCGGTTGTCTTGCCGGTCAGAGCGATCGAAGCGGCGCCGCCTTCGAGCGCGATGCCCGCGATGTAGCGCCCCGAATCGTCGAGCGGTGCATACGCAGGCAGGCCGTGCGCGACACCGGTCTTGTAGTCGTCGGCGCCATGGCCGGGCGCGGTGTGGACGAGGCCCGTACCGGTGTCTGCCGTCACGTAGTCGGCGAACCACAGCCGGAAGTCAGCGTCGCGCTCGGGCTTGCTGATGAACGGATGCTGATAGCGCGCGCCCTCGAGCGACATCATCTGTTGCTGCGTCAGGACGATCGCAGCCTCGAGGTCGGCCCCCCCAATTGCCTTTGCGAACGGCTCGGCGAGCGACTGCGCGACGATCAGGTGCTCGCCCGGATCGCGAGGATTCGGCAGCGCGATGTACGTCAGCTGCGGGTGCGCGACGATCGCGAGGTTCGCGGGCAGCGTCCACGGGGTCGTCGTCCAGATCACGAAGGCCGCGCGCTTGATCTCGTCGGGGAGCTTGCCGCGCTCGATCACGGGCATGCGCACGTAAACGCTGGGCGAGAGCTTGTCCTTGTATTCGATCTCCGCCTCGGCGAGCGCGGTCTTGTCGCGCGGGCACCAGATCACCGGCTTCTTGCCGCGGTACAGCCAGCCGCCGCGCGCGAACTTCGCGAGTGCGCTCGCGATCGCACCCTCGTAGGTGCGATCGAGCGTGAGGTACGGGTGCTCCCAGTCGCCGAGCACACCAAGCCGCTTGAACTCCTCGCGCTGGATCGCGACGAACTTCATCGCGTAGTCACGGCACGCCTTGCGGATCTCGGCCGCCGACATCGACGCCTTCTTGTCCTTGAGCTCGCGCTCGACGGCGAGCTCGATCGGCAGGCCGTGGGTGTCCCAGCCGGGGACGTACGGCGTGCGAAAGCCGGCCATCGTGCGCGACTTGACGACGATGTCCTTGAGGATCTTGTTGAGGATGTGCCCGTAGTGGATGTGGCCGTTGGAGTACGGCGGGCCATCGTGCAGCACCCACAGCGGCGCATCGGCGCGCGACTCCTGGATGCGCTGGTAGAGCCGGGACTCCTCCCATTTGGCGAGAATCTCGGGCTCGCGCTTTGCGAGATCGCCTCGCATCGGGAACTCGGTCTCCGGAAGATTAACGGTCTCCTTGTACTTGGACACTGAGCCGCCGACCATACAACGAGTCATGGCAGAGGACATTAGGCCCCGGGCTTCCTGGGACGAGTACTTCATGAGCATCGCGCAGGTCGTGGCGACGCGTTCGACCTGCCCTCGTAAGTACGTGGGGGCGGTGATCGTACGAAACCGGACGATCCTGTCGACCGGCTACAACGGGTCGATCCGCGGGATGCCCCACTGCTCCGACGTGGGCCACATGATGGAGGACAACCACTGCGTGGCGACCATCCACGCCGAGGCCAACGCCATCATCCAGGCCGCCCGTAACGGCGTGGTCATCGAGGGGGCGACCAACTACGTCACCGCCTCGCCGTGCTGGAACTGCTTCAAGCAGCTCGCCAACGCGGGGGTCACCCGGATCGTCTACGGCGAGTTCTACCGGGACAACCGGATCTTCGAGATCGCCCAGAAGATCAACATCGAGCTCGTCCACGTGCCCCTTCCCGGGGTCGCGCTTCCGCCGCTCCCCTCCCAAGCGCAAACCTGATCGCAAGGACCGGCGCGCCGGCCCGCGCAGGGGCGCCGAAGGGCGCCGCGGAGTCGATCGCAAGGACCGGCGCGCCGGCCCGCGCAGGGGCACCGCGGAGTGGGATCGTCAGCACTCGTCATCGATCGACGACGATTCGCACGATCCACACGATCCCTGCTGCGCGGACGTCTCGTCGTCGCGGGGCGTATCGCTACACTTTGAGCCCCAAGTAGTTGATGGTGGGTTCAGTAACTACCGAATCGCTTTCATAATTACAGGACGATTTAGGCGGCAGTTTGTTGAGATCGCCTGCTGGATCCGCCTAGCCTCGTACCTCGATGCAACGGACTGCCCTGCTCGTACTCGCGGCGCTCTGTGTGAGCAGTGTCGCTGCTGACGCGGGCACTCTCGCCAAGAAGCGCAAGAAGCGGCACGCCGACTTCCGGGGCCACAATGCGCTGAAGTCGACCCTGCGCACCGAGCCCCTGGCCAAGCCCTCGGGCGACGTCTGGGTCAAGGTCGATAACCTCAACGAAGAGGTCAAGGTCAACATCTACAAGGCCGACGGGACCTTCGATGATGCCTCCCTGGCCAAGCTCGATGACGCCTTCCGATGCGTCCGCACCGGCGCGGTCCGCGCGGTCCGCTCCGAGCTCTACGAGCAGCTGTCCCGGTTCTACGACCACTTCGAGGGCAAGCAGATCCACCTCGTCAGCGGCTTCCGCTTCGCGGAGCGCAACTCGAGCCGGCACTACCATGCCTCCGCGATGGACATCCGCATCCCCGGTGTCTCGATCCGCGAGATGTACAGCTTCGCCGAGACCCTCGATGCGGGCGGCATGGGCGTCGGCATCTACCCGACCAGCGGCTTCATTCACGTCGACTTCCGCGCCCCGGGCGAGCCGAGCTACCGCTGGACCGACACGAGCGGGCCTGGCAGCGGCAAGGCGATCAAGCACAAGAAGAAGTCGACCGGTCGTACGCAGCCCGCGCGCAAGCCGACCTCGTAGCGTCGCTTCGCTCGTTGTTCGCGAGCCGCTCCGGCTACTGTGCGCGTCGTGTCAAACAACACCTCGGCAGTGTATGGCAAGCCATTTGGGTGCGGCTCTTTCATGACGTGGCTCGACGAGAGCAGTTCCGATCACTTGACCAGCCGGAGCTGCGGCGGCTTGCGCGGCAGCGGGTTGACCCAGTCGACGCCATCCCCCCATGTCTCTGTCCTCGCGTCGCGGCGTTCGAATTCACATCCGTGCGCGAGTTGATGCTCGGATCGACCTGCACGAGCTCGCCGCCGCCCTGCGCGGCGATCTGGATGTCGCACGCGCGCTGGAACAGATACATCGCGAGAAACGCGTCGGGGATCGTGCGCCCGACGGTCAGCAGGCCGTGGTTTCGCAGGATCAGGTAATTGTTCTCGGCGAGGTCGCGCACGAGGCGCGGCTTCTCGTCATCGGTGAGTGCGAGCCCCTCATAGTCGTGGTAGCCGAGCGACGGCAACACGATGGTCGCTTGCTGCGAGATCGGAAGCAGGCCGCAGCGCTGCGCGCTGACCGCGGTGCCCGAGGTCGTGTGCGTATGCAACACGCAATGTGCATCGACACGTGCGCCGTGAATCGCCGAATGGATCACGAAACCGGCGGGAATCACCTCGTACGGCGACGGCAGGATCTTGCGGCACTCGGAGTTGTCCGCGCTCACTTCCTTGACCGCGAAGTGCTGCGCCGTCGCGGCGAGCAGCTCGGCTGATCAGGGTTCACGGTAGACAGGCAGCGTCGTGGAGGCAATCCCCGCCAGCCCGGCGGCCTTCGAGCGCTCCTGCGAAGCGGCGCCGGGAGGTCCGAACACAGCCACGACCTTGTCGACGAACCGTGGACGGCGCCAGACGTCGGCCAGCATCGCCCCCCACTCGTGGAGCGCGATCACGATCGGGTTGTGGCTCTTCAGCGTCTGGGTCAGCCCGAATCGGATCGGCTCGCGCTGCCCCACGAACGTACCGAACACGCGATCCCAGAGGATCAGGACACCGCCGTAGTTCTTGTCGAGATAAGCGGTGTTCGACCCGTGGTGGATGGCGTGGTGTCGGGGCGTGTTGAAGATCCACTCGATCGGGCCCAGACGAGGCACGAGCTGGGTGTGCAGCAGCTCCTGATAGAACAGGCTGATGACCTGCACGCTCATGATCATCAGCGGGTCGAATCCGAGGAGCGGCAGCGGCAGCCAGAACAGGACGCCAAGAAACGGCAGCCATGTCTGCCGGAACGCGACCGAGAGGTTGAAGTAGTTCGACGAGTGGTGCGTGACGTGTGAAGCCCACAGGATCCGGCTCCGATGGCTCGCACGGTGAAACAGGTAGAAGCAGAGGTCCTCGAGAACGATCAGCAGCACCCACTCCCACCACAGCCCGTGTTGGCCGACATGCCAGCCGCCGATCACGATGTGAGCGACCGCGTGCTCGCTCGCCCATGCGTAGATCGCAAACAGACCGCGAGCCCAGATCGCGTTGATCGCGAAGTAACCCGCGTACATCGCGAGGTTCGCGAACAGGTCCTTGATGCTGTAGAGGCGCCGTCGTGCGAGCTTGCCGATCACGAGCTCGCCGGCGATCCCGAGGCCCGACAGCGTGAGCCCCACCGCGTACAGCAGCGTCAGTGGTGACCCCGTGATCGCGAGCAGCTCCTCCAGCATCACTGCACGGAGGCGGCGATGTCGAGCAGCGTCGGGAACTCGATATTACCGGTCAACGACAGCAGAGCTCCGTCCTTGACCCACGACACCGACGAGAATCCCCCCATGAATGCCAGCTTCGCCGGGACATCACCGAGCGTGACGTCGATGCCGAGCGGCTGGACTGTCGTCCCGGAGTAACGCGACTCGGTCAGCGACAGCACCGTCCCGTCGTGGTCCATCGACATCACGATCATCGGGAAGCAGTGCGGCGAGCGCACGATCTTCTGGATCGAATGGCCCGCCGGCAATCTCGTCGGGACCTGCACCTTGAAGTTCATCTCGGCGCGGGCGTCGTCGAGCGAGATGCCCGGCGCACCGAGGTCCCACTCATACACGACCGCGTTGCGCGGAAACGTGACCGCGAACGTCTCGGGAGCCACCGCGACGTCGAACGCGAGCTCCTTGAACTCGAACCCGTACCAGGGCGACTTGTCCTCGCGGAAGAACTCCATCTTCAGCGGCATCGTCGTCGCCTCGTGATTCCACACTCGGTGGAGGAATCGGAACGACGCGCGACGAGCCGGTCGCACGAGCCACTGCAGCGCGCGCTGGCCCGCAACACGTGGGCTGCCCGATTGCAGCGCGAACGTGTATGCGTTCAGATTGACCTTGGTCAGGCGCTCGATGTGGTGCAGCACCTCGCGATCCGATGGGGTACGAACACCGTGGATCCGGACCCCGTAGAGCTGCTGCGGATACCACAGCGTGATGGTGTCGCCGTCGTAGACGAAGAGCTCGCCCGCATGCGGACCCGGCGAGGTCGTCTCGACACGGACCTTCCAGGGCTTCGCGAACACGACCGTGCGTTCGACGGGTGTGTCATCGAGACCTGTCTCGACCGTGACACCACGGTAGCTGCGGATCGAAGACAGGCCTGCGTGAACGTCGCGCGCGATACCGCCGGCCCACACGTTGGTGCAGCCAGCGCAGCCGATGAGCAGCATCGCGAGATTCAGGATCGAACGCTTCATGACTTGTCCTTCGAGCGAGGTGTGAGACCGAGTGAAAACAGCTTCGCGATCGCTTCGATCGAGCCGGCATTGCTCAGACCGAGATAACCCTTCGCGCCGACCATTCGCTCGACGACGAAGTGGGTCGTGTACTGCAGGTACATGGACGCCAGGACGACGCCCGGATCCGCCCATGCGGGGAGCGAATGACCGTGCGCCGGAATCGCCGCACGAAATCGCGCCGCGAGCTGTTCGTAATGAGCCCGGACGTGCACTCCCCGAAACTCCGCGATATCGATGTAGACGAGCTTCAGATACGCCTCGTGGTGCTCCACCACCTTCTCGAGCACCTTGCCAAACCGGAGCAGGTCATCGGGAAGCTTGCAGGTGGTGAGGAACTCCGCGATCGCGGTCGACGCCGCGAAGTCGGCATAGAGACGCTCGACGAGCGCGGCGAACAGCTCGTCTTTCCCTTTGTAATGATTGTAGATGTTTCCGAGCGAGACCCCCGCCACGGCCGCGAGGTCGCGAAGTCCAACCGCGTGGAAACCACGCTCGAGGAACAGCTCGAGCGCCGCGTCCTCGAGCGTGCGGCGCCGTTCGTTCGTGCGATCGATGCGTGCGATTCGCGTGTTTTGTGCGCGGGCCATGAATGAACGAACGTTCGTATATCTAGGTTTCGAGTGGCTGTCAAC
>JAYVWH010000083.1:0-3266 GCA_043786265.1 Kofleriaceae bacterium
CGGCGATCGCGCGCGCGAGCTCGCCCGGCATCGGGGGCACGATGCTCGGTCGTCGAGCGCGGCCCGTCCCAGACTGCGCGAGCTCGACCAGCTCGACCACCTCGGAGTCCTCGCCGCGACTCTCCGCAACGGCGCGGATCTCAGCGGCAACCTTCAGCGCCTCGGCCGGCGGCAGGGTCGTCAGCTCGCCGTCGGCCGGCTGCTGGACGCTGTGCTCCGGGGTGTTGTCCTCGACACCGGACATCGGGCAACCCTGCCTGATCTGGCCGAGATCGACCAGCCAGGGTGTCCGGGCAAAATGCCTGGACACCCGCCAGGGAGCGATCCGAGGCGGCTTGGGATACTCGCCTCCGGATGCCCGCCGATACGACGTTTCTGTCGCAGATCCACATGTTCGCGCAGCTCGACGAGGACGAGCGGGGGGTGCTCGCGCAAGCCATGCACGAGCGGACCCTTGCCGCCGACGAGGTGCTGTTTCGTCTCGGCGAGCCGGGGGACTCGATGTTCATCGTCCAGACCGGCGCCGTCGAGCTGTTCGTCAAGGACACCGCCGGCCAGAAGATCGTGCTGCACACCGCGCGCCCCGGGGACTTCTTCGGCGAGCTGTCGCTACTCGATGGCGGCTCGCGCACCGCGAGTGCTACTGGCGCTGAGACAGCCAACCTGCTCGTCCTCGATCGCGAGGATCTGCTGCAGCTGTTCCGCAAGCGCCCCGATGCCGCGCTCGACATGCTCGCGGCGATGGGCCGCATGACCCGCAAGGCCAACGCCCTGCTTCGCGAACGCGTGGTCAAGAACGTCAACGAGCAGGTCGAGGACGAGCGCGGCAGCATAGTGCTTCGCGTCGCCGATTTGGTCGCCAACTTCTCGGGCAGCATCACGTTCCTCGTGCTGCACATCGGCATCTTCTTCACGTGGATCATGCTGAACATCGGCGTGCTGCCGTTCGGTAACTTCGATGCGTTTCCGTTCGGGCTGCTGACGATGATCGTGTCGCTCGAGGCGATCATGCTGTCGACCCTGCTGCTGTTCAGCTCCAACCGTCAGTCGGCGCGCGACCGGATCAGGAGTGACATCGAGTACGAGATCAACCTCAAGGCCGAGCTCGAGGTCGCGCACTTGCACGAGAAGACGGATCGGATCTACGAGGAGATGCTCGAGCGGCTTACCCGGCTCGAGAAAGCGGTCACGAAGGCTCGAGCGTGAGTGCCGTGATCTCGCACCGCGTGCCGACCCGTAGCGGCGGCCCCCAGTAGCCGGTGCCGTCGCTGACCTAGAGCCAGGTCGGGCCGAACTAGCGTTGCGACCGGCTTGCCGTCAGCATTCGGCTCGCGTCGCCCCAGCGGCGCACGAGGATGTCGTTGCCGCAGCGGCGCTCGAAGTGCGGGCTGTCGCAACCGCTATTCGGGCTCGTCCGGCAGCGCAACAGCGGCGCGAACCTCGTCGACCGAGCTCGCATGCCAGTGCTTCACCATGTTTGCCGGCGTGGTGAGTGTCCGCGGCTCCATGCGATCGCAGCACACGATCCCGTTCAGGTGATCGACCTCGTGCTGCAGGATGCGGGCGTACCAGCCGGTGGCAACCTTCACGACGCGCTGGCCGTTCTCGTCGAGAGCCTCGACACGGACCTTGCGCGCGCGGGCCACGACCATCGAGAAGCTCGCGAAGCTGAGGCAGCCCTCGAAGGCAGAGACAACCTCGTCGGTGCGCACGGTGAGCTTGGGATTGACGAGGACGTGAAACGGCACGCTCTCGCGCTCGCGGGCAGCAAGCTCCTCGGCGGTGAGCTTGGCTTGATACGCGGGCGGGTCTTCGATCACGACCAGCTGGACCGATTCGCCGATCTGTGGCGCGGCGAGACCGACGCCTGGTGCGGCGCGCATCGTGTCGCGCATGTCCTCGATCAACTTCTGGATCCGCGGAGACGCCAGCTCCTCGAGCGATAGCGGCTTCGCGCGCTGGCGCAGCACGGGGTGACCGACTTGCACGATCTCGAGCGTTGCCATTAGACCTTGAGCTTCCTCGCCTGGCGAACCAGCTCGCTGACGCTGACGACGGTCATGAACCCACCGAACATCATCAGACCGTAGCCGTGGAACTCCCGATCGTTGCGCGCCGTCTCGCGCTCGTACCAATCCGGCGCGGACATCGGCACTTCATCTGGGAGCTGCGACTTCAGTGCCGCGCCCCCGACGAACAGGAGGAGCCCCCCGAACACGCCCGCGATCGCGAGCTTCTTCTTCTGCTTGCTCTTCATCGCAGGACAGCGAAGATCTTGAGCGGCTTCTCTTTGCCCTTGAGCGATGCATCGGGCAGCGGCTGCAGATTGAAGCGTCCGCCCAGGTGCTGCGAGGTGGCCTCGGACACCAGGATCTGCCCACCGGCCGCGATGCCGCACAGGCGCGCGCTGACGTTCACGGTGTCGCCGATGACGGTGTACGACAGCGACTTGGAGCTGCCGACGTAGCCCGAGATCAGCGAACCGGTGTGAATGCCGATGCCCATCGCGAGCGGGACCTCGCCAAGAGACTGGCGGTGGATGTTCAGCTGCTCGAGCACCTCCATCTGCTCGATCGCACATTGCACACAGCGCACCGCATCATCGGCGTGAAATGCCGGAGCACCCCAGAACGCCATGATGCCGTCGCCCATGAACTTGTCGAGGGTTCCTTCGAACTTGAAGATCGCTTCGACCATCAGCTCGAAGTACTCGTTGAGCAGCTCGACCATCTTCTCTGCTGTCGTGCCTTCGGACATGCGCGTGAAGCCGCGAAGGTCACTGTTGAAGACCGTCGCGAGCGGCACCTGGATGCCGCCCTTCTTGATGTCGAGCTTGCCGGAGATGACCTGCTCGGCGACATTGGGCGACAGCAGGCGCGAGAACCGGTCGCGGGTCATGATCTCCTGCTCGACCTTGAGGGCGAGCAGCGTGTTCGAGATCAGCATCGCGACCTGATTGCCCACGGCGGTGATCAGCTCGAGGTCCTTCGCCTTGAACGAGGCGATCTTCTCGGAGTCGAGCCACAGCGCGCCGATCACGTCCTTGTTGTGCAGCAGCGGCACGACGATCGCGCTCGTGATGCGGTTGAGAAACATCGACTTGCCCGCGGCCGCAGCGAAGTCCGAGCCCGCATCGTGGGTCATCACGCCCGCGCGCTCCTTGATGACGTGAGCGAGGATCGTCGATGAGATATTGATCGGAACGTTCGCACCATCGCGGCGGCGGTGGGCGTGCGGCTTGAGCGTGCCGTCGGACTCCTTCAGTA
>JAYVWH010000084.1:0-4877 GCA_043786265.1 Kofleriaceae bacterium
GCTCGAGGCAGGCAAGACTTACCGAGGCGTGATCGGCCTCGATGGCGGCTCGACGTCGTCCAAGTGCGTTCTCATCGACGAGAACGAGAACATCCTGAAGAAGGTCTACACGCTCTCGAAGGGCAACCCGATCCAGGACATGAAGGACATGTTCGCGGACATGAAGAAGTGGGCGACCGATCAGGGCGCCGACATCGAAGTGACCGGCTTCGGCGTCACCGGTTATGCCGGCGACGTGCTCGAGCGGTCGCTCGGCGCCGACGCGAACATCGTCGAGACGGTCGCGCACATGATGAGCGCGAAGCGCTGGTTCCCGGCGGTGGATGTCATCTGCGACATCGGCGGCCAGGACATCAAGGTCATGTTCATGCAGAACGGCGACGTGAAGAACTTCCGTCTGTCGAACAGCTGCAGCGCCGGTAACGGCATGCTGCTGCAGGCGATGGCCGATCAGTTCGGCGTCCCGGTTCGCCAGTACGCCGAGGTCGCGTTCGAAGCGCGCCTCGCACCGAAGTTCAGCTACGGCTGCGCCGTGTTCCTCGACTCCGACCGCGTCAACTTCCAGAAGGAAGGCTACGCGAAGGAGGAGCTGCTCGCCGGTCTCGCCCTCGTGCTGCCGAAGAACATCTGGCAGTACGTCGTGCAGATTCCGCGCATGGCCGAGCTCGGTCGCGTGTTCGTCCTCCAGGGCGGCACGCAGAAAAACGTCGCCGCGCTCAAGGCGCAGGTCGATTACATCGAGAAGCGCGTCCCGAACGCCGAGGTCTACCTGCACCCGCACTGCGGTGAGGCAGGCGCGATCGGCGCCGCGTTCGAGGCACTGCGCATCACGCGCCGCCGCGCCAAGACCACGTTTGTCGGTCTCGATCAGGCGATCCAGATCGAGTACATCTCGATCAACGACGAGAAGACGCGCTGCAACTTCTGCCCGAACAACTGCTCGCGCACGTTCATCGACACCAAGACGCTCGACGGCAAGACCGCCCGCTACATCTCCGGCTTCAGCTGCGAGAAGGGCACCGTCGAGAACATGGATGCGCTGAAGGTCCTCAACAAGGAGCGCCAGAAGCGGATGAAGCAGTATCCGAACCTGGTCGACTACGAGGCCAAGCTCGCGTTCAAGAGCTTCTACGAGCCGCTCAAGATGCCCGAGCACGGCACGCCGGTGAACGACGTCGTCGTCAAGAAGACGCTACTCGGTGCGATCCGCCACAAGGAAGTCGAGCGCCCGTTCCAGCGGGCGAGCGCCGATGTCTGGGCGAAGCGCAAAGAAGTTCGCGTCGGTATCCCGCGCGTGCTGAACCTCTACTCGACGGGCCCGTTCTGGCGCACGTATCTCGAGGTCATCGGCCTCGACTCGCGCAACGTCGTGTTCAGCGACGAGACCAGCGAAGAGATGTGGCAGGCCGGCTGCAAGTACGGCTCGGTCGATCCTTGCTACCCGAGCAAGGTCTGCCAGGCCCACATCCACAACCTCCTGTTCAAGCACCACGAGAAGAAGCCGCTCAACTACATCTTCTTCCCCGGCATCACGCACGTCCCGACGTTCATCGTGAACCAGATGGACACGGCGAGCTGCCCGGTCGTCTCGGGCACGCCTAAAGTCATCAGGGCGGCGTTCACGAAGGAGACCGACTTCTTCGCCGAGCGCGGCATCAGCTACCTCGACACCAGCGTCACGCTCAACGAGCCGCTGATGTGCAAGAAGCAGATGTTCGACGAGTGGGCACCGCTCCTCGGCCTCACGCACGACGAGAACGCTTTCGCGATCGACGAAGCGTTCAAGGCCGTGCAGGCGTTCGAGGACGAGATGGAGCGCAAGGGTCGCGAGATCCTCGACGAGGTGACCCGCGAGAACCGCGTGGCGCTCGTCATGCTCGGCCGCCCGTACCACAACGACCCGGGTCTCAATCACTCGGTGCTCGAGGAGTTCCAGGCGCTCGGTTATCCGATCCTGTCGATGCGGTCGCTGCCACGTGACAAGGCGACGATGGACAAGCTGTTCGCCGAGGACATCGCGAAGGGCGTGATCGAGAACGGTCTCGACGTCACAGATGTCTGGCCGGAGAACTACTCGACGAACTCTGTCCAGAAAGTCTGGGCGGCGAAGTACGCGTCACGCCACGCCAACATGGCGTGCCTCGACCTCTCGAGCTTCAAGTGCGGCCACGACGCCCCGACCTACGGCCTGATCGACTCGATCATTGCCTCGGCCGGCAAGGCGTACTCGGCGCTCCACGACATCGACGCGAACAAGCCGAGCGGATCGATCAAGATTCGCGTCAAGACGTACGCGTACACGCTGATGCTCCTCAAGGAGAAGCTCGAGGACCAGGCGACCAAGAAGACCGAGCTCGATCGCACCGTGACGATGAAGAAGCTCGAGCTGATGGTCACCCTGCAGAACAAGCTGGCCTCCGTGGGCCGCACCGATGACAAGCTCGACGGCGAGATCAAGGCGCTCGAGCTGATCGTCGGTGAATGGGTCGCGAACGACGAGCTGAAGACGTCTGCCCACAAGGGCAAACGCGCCATCGGCCTCAACGTGATCAAAGCAAGTCCCGGCTTTGCCGGGGCGCGCAGCACTCCCGAAGGGAGTGCGCAGTTGAAAGACAGCACAAGCGGCGCTGGAAGCAACGCCGCTGGAACCCTCGCCAAAGCCCGCTCGGAGCGGGATTAGACCTTAGGACCGATAGGAAACGAACATGAGCACCACGAACGAAAAGCCCGGATCCAGCCTCGACAACCTCTCACTCGAGGCGATCGAGGAGCAGCTCAAGCAGTTCGAGATCGAGGAGCGCAAGCGCCTCGGCCTCCCGGTCGAAAACGCCCAGCACTGGTTCGACGCCGTGCCGCGCGAGTTCACGCGCGATCAGCGCGACCACACGACGATCCTCGTGTCGGGCCTCACGATGGCCCACGACCTGTTCATCCAGAGCGCACTGCGTGGCATTGGCTACAAGGTCCTCGCGATGGAGACGCCGGACAACGACGCGCTCCAGTTCGGACGCGAGTACGGCAACCGCGGCCAGTGCAACCCGACCTACTTCACCGTCGGCAACCTCGTGAAGTACCTCGACGGTCTTCGCGATCGCGGTATGACGAAAGAAGAGATCGTCAAGAATCACCTCTTCATCACCGCCGGCGCGTGCGGTCCGTGCCGCTTCGGCACCTACGTCACCGAGTACCGCAAGGCACTCCGTGACTCCGGCTTCGACGGCTTCCGCGTCCTGCTGTTCCAGCAGACCGGTGGTCTCAAGCAGGCGACGGGCGAGGGCGTTGGCCTCGAGATGAACCCGACGTTCTTCTGGGGCGTCGTTCGCGCGATCCTGATCGGCGACAGCCTCAACGCGCTCGGCTACCGCATCCGGCCCTACGAGGTCGAGGCCGGCGCTGCCGACCGCGCGCTCGAGCAGAGCAAGAAGATCGTCGCCGACGCGTTCGAGAACAACACGTCGCTCGCGATCGCGCTCTACAAGGTTCGCCGCACGATGGCGGCGGTCAAGGTCGACCGTCTCAAGGTGAAGCCGCGCGTCGGCATCATCGGTGAGTTCTGGGCGATGACGACCGAAGGCGACGGCAACTACGGTCTGCAGCGCTTCCTCGAGGCAGAGGGCGCGGAGCCGGACATCCAGATCGTCACCGCGTGGCTGCTCTACATGATCTGGCAGGGTCGCTACGACACGGCGCAGCGCTCGAACCTGCGTGGCGCTGACAAGGCGTTCAAGGACGCGAGCGGCAAGCAGACCGTCGGTGGCTCGAAGTTCAGCCTCGCGGGCGTCGATGTCCGCAAGCGCCTGGCGTCGCTGTGGGCCGGCGAGAAGGTCCTCCACGGCCTGTTCCACGCCTTTGCCAAGGCGATGGGCCTCAACGACTACCACCTGCCGAACATGGGCGAGATCGCAGAGGTCTCCCACGCGTTCTACGACAACAACCTCCGTGGCGGCGAAGGCCACATGGAGATTGGCAAGCTGATTCAGAACGTCGCTTACTCGAAGGTCAACATGACCCTCAGCGTCAAGCCGTTCGGTTGCATGCCGAGCTCGTCGGTCTCCGACGGTATCCAGTCGTTCATCACGGAGCTCTATCCGCAGGGCATCTTCCTGCCGATCGAGACCAATGGTGACGGCGCGGTCAACGTCTACAGCCGCGTGCAGATGCAGCTGTTCAAGGCCAAGCAGCAGGCGCAGAAGGAAGTCGACAAGGCGCTCGCCGACGTCGGCATGACGATCGAGGAAGTTCGCAAGTACATCGCGAAGCACCCCGAGCTCAACAGCGCGTTCCACCGCTCGCCGCACAAGGCGGGCTGCACGTCGGCTGACCTCATCTACGAGGTCGGCGCGCGCAAGAACCGCCTGAGCTACCTCAAGGCGAAGGTCGTTGCTGTGGTCACCGGCAAGGCGACCAAGGCGCACGAGGAGGCTCACGTCAAGCTCCTCCAGATCGCGCGCAACGCCGCTGCCAAGACACGCAAGAAGAACAGCGTCGTCACGGTCGCGCCCGAGCCGACTCCGGATGACGAGGGTGGCCGCCCGCCGATCCCGACGGGCCGCAAGAGCCTGCGCGTCGTCAACTAAGCCAGACGACACGACCACCAAGGCCCGCACCGTTTCGACGGCGCGGGCCTTGGTCATTTGGTACCGCGTGCTGCGGAAAGATCGGACCTTGAGCATCGTCGACGGGTGTCGGCGAAGTGGCGTAGAGTCCGGCATGCGCATGCCTCGGTGCCGGGTCGTCGTGATGGTCGCACTCCTCGTCGCTGCTTGCGGCAAGGACGAGCCGCCGCCCGAGCCGCTCGGCTGCAGGCAGGCCAAAGAAGTCTTCGACAAGGTCGACGCTGGCTTCGCGCTGCTCGTCGCCAAGACGGCGAACATCGA
>JAYVWH010000085.1:0-3657 GCA_043786265.1 Kofleriaceae bacterium
CGGCGGGCCACAGCACGACGCCGTAGGGCCGCTTTGCCGCGTTCTCCCCGCGCAGGAATGTCTGCTCCTCGTCACTGCTGATCACGACGTCGCTCTGGAAGATCCTCCACGTCCGGTCGGCGATCGTCAGCTCGAGCTGCTCCAGCGTCAGCTCGCCGGCGGTCGTGGAGAGGCTGATCGTCACGGCACGGACGATAGCCCCCGAGAGCTACTCCCGCCGCCGCGACGCCAAGCCTTTTGGCTGCCGATGTGCCACGGTCCGGGTGCGTGCGGCGGCGAGCTTGGCGATCGCCTGGAGCAAGATCGAGCGTTCGGCCAGGCCACGCTGCGCGATGCCGGCATGCACACGCTGGCGATGCACGCATTCCATGACTTCGACGCCGCGGATGCGTTCATCGCCAAGTACCCGCGCCGCTACGTTCTCAAGTGGAACGGTTCTGACTTCCCCTCCGACGCCAACTACGTCGGTCGACGCCAGGACGGCGGCGACGTCGTAGCGGCACTCGAGCGCCATCGCCGCCTCAACGAGGATCCAGATTTCACGCTGATGGATCACATCACCGGGCTCGAGACGGGGCTCGGTGCGTTCTGCAACGGACGAGAGTTCGTCGGGCCGATCAATCTCGACTAGGAGCACAAGCGATTCTTCCCGGGCGAGCTCGGGAGCTCACCGGCGAGATGGGCACCGTCGTCACCTATCGCGGGGGCGAGAAGCTGTTCGCCGCAACGCTGGCGAAGCTCGCCCCGCGGTTGCACGACGCACGGCACGTCGGCTACGTGAATCTCAACACGATCATCAACCACGATGGGATCTGGCCGCTCGAGCTCACGTGCCGCTTTGGCTATCCCGGCTTCGCGGTTCTCTCGGCGCTGTTCCGACGGGCACGATCCTCCAGCGGCTCGCGGCAGGCGACGCCGCCTCGTTCGAGACGCACGACGGGTATGCGGTCGGTGTCGTGTATAGTTGGGTGCGCCACATGAGCTAGACGCCAGGAGCGCTCAGTCGTCGCATCAGGAGCTCGTCGAGCGTTTGCGTGACACTGGCGATCGTCACGGGCTTGACGAGGTGTGCGTCAAACCCCGCTGCACGCGAACGCTCGCGATCGTTGGCCTGGCCGTAGCCCGTCAGTGCGATCAGCTTGATCGCGGGGGTACGTGCACGCACGAGTCGCGCGAGCTCGTAGCCGTCCATGACCGGAAGGCCGATGTCGAGTAACGCTGCGTCTGGCGCGAAGTCCCCGAAAATGTTCAGCGCACTCGGTCCGCTGTCGGCGGTCCTCACCTCGTGGCCGTAGAGCGTGAGTGCGTCCGCGAGCAGCCAGGCCGCATCGACGTTGTCGTCGACGACGAGGATCTTGGCGGACGTCCGGATCGCTCGGGTCTCGCGCAGAACCGTCACCGGGGACGGGACAACAGGCTCGCGCGAGAGCGGCAGCTCGACAATGAACGTGCTGCCGAGGCCCGGGCCACGGCTCTCGGCGCGCACCGTTCCACCATGCCGGTCGACCAGGCTGCGAACGATAGCGAGCCCAAGGCCCAGTCCACCTGCCGAGCGATCGAGGCCCTGCGGAACCTGTACGAACTGATCGAACACGCGATCGAGATGTCGAGGATCGATGCCGAGGCCGTGATCGGTCACGGTGAGTCGCACGAATGAGCTCTCGTGAACGGCGCGCACGTTGATCGCGGATCCGGGGTCGGAGTACTTCGCCGCATTGGTCACGAGGTTGGTGACGATTTGCGCCAGCCGTGCTGGATCGCCATCGATCACGAGGCCGCGCTCCGGGACTTCTACCGTCAGCTGGCTGCGGCGCTGCTCCAGCAACGGCCGGGACATTTCGATCGCGCGTGCGACGACCGACGCGAGCTCGGTCGCTTCCTTGCGGAGCTCGATTTTGCCGCTGGTTATACGCGAGACGTCGAGCAGGTCGTCGACGAGCCGCATCACGTGCTGGACCTGCCGCTCGAGCACATCCTGCGCGTGGGTGTGAACGCCTTGCATTCGCATCATCTGTAAGGCGGTGACGATCGGTGCGAGCGGATTGCGGAGCTCGTGTCCGAGCATCGCGAGGAACTCGTCCTTTACGCGCGTCGCACGCTCTGCATCGGCGCGCGCGCCATCGAGTGAACGCGCAAGCGTGTTCGCCTGTTCGGCCGTCTGACGCGCCTGCGCGAGCTCACCTCGCGCCACCGCGAGACCCGCCTCCGAGCGCAACATCGTGGCGAGGACCCGCGACACCATGCCAAGCGCCTCGCGGACCTCGGCGACCGGCGCCTCATGGCCCACCATCACGATCACCAGTCCGTCGAACACATAAGCGCACGCGGGACGCTCCGACGCGGCGTCGGGATACGCGACCTGCGCCTGCTCGGTGCCTGGGCGCGAGCACCGCCCGAGTAGGTGACGCCACCCACGCATCGCCGGGACCGTCCGAAAACCGGGCGCCGGGATCAGCTTTCTCGGCCGGTCTGGATCGGGAACGAACACGAACACGGCGTCGGCCCCGAACATCTTCGCGAGCGAAGCGCTCGCGGCCCCGCGCTCTCGCGCGTCGCCGAGCGAGTCGATCATCTGGAGGAGCTGCCGAGGATCCATGACTACCGGGGCAGCGCGAGCACGACTGCGGTGCAGTTGTGAAAGCCGCCGAATTGACCCTCCGCACGCGCGATCTGGCCGTAGGTGTTGCAACCGACGAGCTCGTCGATCCCGAGGGCGGCGCGTACCGCATCGAGCTCGAAGCCAAATACGTCGCCAAGGCGAAGCCTGGTCGCAACGCAGTCGAAGAACAGCGCAGCGACCGGGCGCTCGCCTTGGAGACCTCGCACCGCAGACTTGGCCGCCGCGGCCGCGGCCTCGGTCGCCGAGGCGGAGGACGTCTTCATGATCTGAACCGTCGAGCCCGCCGGAATCTCCGCGGCGCAGGTCACCGAACCGTCGCTGCCGACCGAGAGCGGAACGCGCAGGCGGTGTCCCTTCGGCGTCTCGATGCCGAGGATGTTGTGAAGGAAGAACGACAAGGGCTGGTTGCGATCGAGCTTCTGATTGGTCGCCGCAGCGTGCTGCTCGAATACCTCGATCGCCGGATACCCGTCGAGGGTCAGGATCCGCGCACCTTCGATGCTCGTCACGCGATACTGCTCGCTCGCGGGCTCCCATCCGTGATGGACGCCGATGCCGATCGGCTTGTGCGACAGGATCTCTAGCGCGACGACCGCGTCGCTCAGCGCACGCGTCCCACAGAACACCTGCGTCTTGGAGAACTTCGCGTCGTCGCCGGCACCGCCACCGGCGAACTCGTAGGTTCCCGAGGTCGCGATGGTCAGCTGTTCGATCAAATCGTCCGCATGGCCGGCGAGCGCGTCGGTCATGACGAGTGCGGTACGAAACGCATACTCGGTGGAATTCAGACCATGGAAGCTCGACACGAGCGCGTTCGCGGCCGCCTCTCGATCCGTGCTGACCCCGGTCCCGACGCCTGCGGCGAATCGCATCTCTGGCGAGCGGATCGCGAGGGCGCACGCCGAGCCTTCCCCGCGGGCCTCGCCGGTGAACTCGCCCGCCGACGACGAACCGACCAGCACGCCGGGCCGGCACGTTTCGGTCAATGCGGCGAGCAGCGGGACGGAGTCGAACCGAGCCGATGCGTAGACGATGAC
>JAYVWH010000086.1:0-1787 GCA_043786265.1 Kofleriaceae bacterium
TCGATGAACGCGCAGCGGCGGCGCGACGCCCAGGTTGGCGGCGCAGGCTCGGCAAGCGACATCGGCAGCTGCACGGCCTCGGCCTCCGCGTAGGCGAACGCGTCAGGTTCGTCGTCGACGTCGATAGCCCGAGAGCGGTCACGAGCACCAAGCAGAGAAGTCGAGGTCTGGCGACATCGCGCGCATCCGCGCTCAGCCCGATCAGACACGACCAGCACAACCGCTCCCGGCGCCGCGTACGCGTACATCGTCGTGCGCTCGTCCTCGTGCCCGAGCGTCGCAGCGATCAGGTGAACTAACGTCGGCTGAGCCTGAGCTCGCCGGCGCGGCGGCGCCAAGCCCTCTCGCGACAGCCTGCGGACTTTCACGACCGAGACTTTTGGACCTGCAGCTCGATTTGTCGCACGTGCGTACACATTAACGTGTACAGTCTTGTCGTGAAGCGGACGGAACTAGAAACGAGGCTGAAAGCGCTCGGCTGGTTCCCCGTCGGTCCGAGCGGTGCGAACCACATCAAGTGGGAGCACGCGAAGAAGGCGCACAAGCTCTACGTGCGGCAGACCGCCATCATCCCGGCGGCTACCGCCGAGCGCATTCTCGAAGAAGCACGGAGGTAGGATCGTCATGATGCTCATCGGTCACGTTGCGAAGGAAGAGGGGACCTAAGCTGCACCGACCCGCCTATCCTCGGGCCGTAGTCGCTGACTGGTCCCGCATTTAGCGCCTCGATCACCGCCTGGCACGGATGCCTACTCGTTCGTCTGTTCCGCAGCGGCCTGACGAGCGTACTTGTCGAACAGCACCACGAGATCGCCCGCGTGTGCCTCCAAATACATTCGAGAAGCGTCTCTATCGACGCCTGCTTTGATCAACTCGACGACGTCGAGCTGATCGCGCAGGCGATTGGCCCTCAGCTTCATGTAGATCAAGCGGGGTGCATCGAGGGCGTTTCCGAAGCTGTTCTGGAGCGCCTCACGCAAGTGCGGCTCGTCGGTACCGGCAACGAGATAGTCGATCGCGACGCCGTCGACCTGAAATGGGATGCCGGGTGCGAGCAGTACGACTCCGCCTTCCTTCATCAGAAACGCATCGTCACTGACAAGGAAGTCAACATCCCTGGTCGCACGCGGATAACCGTTGGCGCCCACCGCAAGACCACCCACGACGACATGACGAACTCCCAGCTCGGTCAACAGTCGCGACGTCGTGCGCAAGGCCGAGAGCACGCGCGGTGCGACCATGTCTTCGACGAGCGAGAGATCGGGCTTGGCCACGTGAAGTCTCCTGGGACCGGCGATCGAGAGGTGTGGTCGCGCGAGCACGGCGTAGCGTCAGTATAGCTCCTTTGGGAACAGGCCGCTGTCGGAGGTGCACGACCGGTCTGGACGAGGCGGGACGGCAACATGGTGCGAGCCCGCAGTCCGGCCTCGACCGGCGCGGCTTCCGCTGCGATCGTGACTGACCCAACGACGCGATGCATACGCACGCCGGCTCGACTCATGCTGGTGCCTGCCCTACCTTCGCCTGGATGATCCGCGCAGTCCTGGTTCTAGCGGTGCTCACTGGCTGCCGCGAGACCCCACCGCGGGAGCCCCCGCCGGCGCCGACCGTGAAGCAGATCGATGCTTCGATCGCGATGGTCGATGCTCGGATCGCGCCGGCGACCGCGGTCGATGCTGCGACCGCCAGTGGCCCGATCGACGCAGCGCCCGATGCAACGATCGACGCAGCGCTCGATGCAGGGAACGCCGACTCGCGGCGCTGTCGAGCGCCGACGTGCTGGCTCC
>JAYVWH010000087.1:0-2801 GCA_043786265.1 Kofleriaceae bacterium
TGCGCGCCCCGGCCCGCCGGGGCTTGCGACTTCTTACTCGTAGCTGCGCGGTGCGTCGGTGCGGTGCGCGAGGTTCTCGAAGCGCGTGAACCGACCTTCGAAGTGCGTCTCGACGGTGCCGGTCGCACCATGGCGGTTCTTCCCGAGGATGACCTCGGCGATGTGCGGGTTCTCGCACTCCTTGTTGTAGATGACGTCGCGGTAGATGAACATGATCACGTCGGCGTCCTGCTCGATCGCGCCAGATTCGCGAAGGTCGGACAGCTGCGGGCGTTTGTCGGTGCGCTGCTCGAGTGAGCGGTTGAGCTGCGACAGCGCGAGCTCTGGACAGTCGAGCTCCTTCGCGAGGGACTTGAGACCGCGCGAGATTTCGCTGATCTCCTGCTCGCGCGATGCCTTCGCAGCCTGGGCCGAGCCGCGCATCAGCTGCAAGTAGTCGATCAGGATCAGGCCGCACTTCTTCGCGGTGCCATCGCGCGGGAACATCGCCGGATCAGTACGCCAGCGGCGCGCGCGCGCACGCACCTCACGAATCGACAGCGCGGGCGAGTCGTCGATCATGATCGGCGCCTTGGACAGCGTGGCGGCGGCGTAGGTGAGGTTCGTCATGTCCTGCCGCTGCAGCTGGCCACGGCGGAGTGCGGACGAGTCGACGCGCGCCTCGCTGCACAGCATACGTTCGGCGAGCTGCGTCGAGCTCATTTCGAGCGAGAACACCAGGCACGGCCAGTTACCACTCGTCGCCGCGTTCTGCGCGAGCGAGAGCGCGAACGAGGTCTTTCCCATCGCGGGACGAGCCGCGAGGATGATGAGCTCGGTCGGCTGCAGACCGGCGGTCTTGCCGTCGAGGTCGGCGAACCCGGTCGGCAGGCCGGTGATGCCGTCGCTCTGCTTGAACCGCTCGTCGAGAGAGCTGAAGACTTTCTTGACGAGGCCCTTGAGCGGCTCGGGGCCGCTCTTGTCCTTGCGCTGGGTGACCTCGAAGATCTTCGCCTCGGCGTCGTCGAGGTAATCCTTGATCTCGAGGTTCTCCTCGTAGCCCTTCTCGCTGATCTCGCTCGACGCGAGGATCAGCTTGCGCGCCTGCGAGTGGTCGCGAACGATCTCCGTGTACGCGACGATGTTGTCGGTGGTCGGGACGCGCATTGCGAGCTCGCCAAGGAATGCGATGCCGCCGATCGCGTCGAGCTTGCCGCGCTTCTCGATCTCGTTCTCGAGCGTGACGACATCGATCGGCTTGGCCGTCGCTTCGAGGTTGCGGATCGCCTCGAACACGACCTTGTGCTGGTGGTGATAGAAGTCGTCGATCTCGAGTGTCTCGAGCTGCAGCAACACGTCGTTGCGCAGGATGATGCCGCCCAGAATCGACGCTTCCGCGTCGAGGTTATGGGGGAGGACGCGACGGTCGCGAGCCATGGGGGTCGAGCGTATACCGCTGGTGTGACGCGAAAGTCGCCCTCGATCGCCCGCCAACGCGCAATCCGGACAGGTCGCGGTTACTTCAGAAGTTTCTCGAGGAGCTTCTCGATCTCTTCGGGGCCGGCGTAGCCCGGTTCGACGAACCGCACGATGCCGGCCTTGTCGATGATCACGGTCGTCGGCAGGCCCTCGACCAGGTAGTCGCGCCAGGCGCTACGTTCCGCATCGAGCGGGATCGGGTAGGGGATCTTGTTGTCAGTGACATACGTACGAACGACGTCCGCTTCTTCATCCGTGATGCCGACCACGACGAGCCCACGCGGGGCGAGCTTCGCGTTCCAGCGCAGCAGGTGAGGCAGCGCCGCAGCGCACGGCTTGCACCAGGTGGCCCAGAAGTCGATCAGCACGACCTTGCCCTTCTGATCGGCGAGCTTGAACGGCTTGCCGGCGAGCGTTGTCAGTGAGATCGCGGGCGCGGGCTTGTCGAGCAGCTTGTCGGTCTGGAGCTGCTCGAGATTGGGTCGGTATTCGATCACGACTTTGATCGTGATTTTCGCTCCGTCCCGCTCGACGACCACCTCGAGCGTATCGCCCGCTTTGCGCCGCTGAACTTCTGCGACAAGGTCGGCGATGCCGGTGATTGGCGCACCCGACACCGTCAAGACCACGTCCCCCGCGCGCAATCCCGCTTTCGCTGCGGGGCCGGCGTCGAGCACTTCGCGAACCTCGGTCGAGTGATCGTGGAGCAGGACGCCAATCCACTTCGGCGCATCGCTCATCTGCTCGAGCAGACTGCCCTGGTGCTGGTCGAGCTGCTGGACCGCGGCCACGGGCGCTGGCTTCACGGGCGCGGCGGGCTTGGCCGGTGGTGGCGCAGCTTTACTGCACGCAAGCGAGAGACACAGCACGGCAGAAACACGACGCACGTGTGAACAGTAGCAGCGGTTATTGCGCGGCGCAGGCGTTCGCGTAGCCCATGCATTTGGCCTGGACCACGCCCAGCGCGCGATCGCGTGACCGATATGCGCGGACCACTCGGTCTCCCACAGCAAGTCGTTGCGATTGTCGAGCCGTCTGACACCAGCCCATCGCTTCCGGAAAACTGCGTTGGGTTGACGCCGCGGGGGCCACACGCTCGACGACGAGCGCGCTTGCGGTTCCGAGAATCCGGATCAACCCGCGATGGTGGGCATGCGTCGCAGGCGCAGATCACGTTCTGCTCGTGGTGCGTTCCACCATCCGCGCGGTGCACGATGTGATGGATCGCGAGATTGCGCGTCGATCATCCTGGAATCCGGCAACGTCCGCCATCGCGTAGCTCGACGAACCGGCGCACCTTCGGTGGGATATCTTGCTTGGCACGCGCGGGTGCATGCATCTTC
>JAYVWH010000088.1:0-8099 GCA_043786265.1 Kofleriaceae bacterium
CGAGCTGCAACGATGGGGCTGCGACCGCGATCTGGGCACAGTTTCCGCGACGTTCATCGAGTCGCGCTACGGGCATTCTCGCTAAGCGCGACCACGTAACACGGAGCGTTCCGAGCCGAGGTCCTCGCCAGAGTCGATGAGCAACAGAGCCGCCGCGACCTCGGCAAGCGCAGTCGAGACGTCGCCGGCCGAAATCGCGAGTGAGATCGCCCGTAACGAGCTCGTTACGGCAAAACGCAGCTCCACCCCGCATAGACCGACATCGCACGCACCGTCCTCGCAGCGTTGTTCGCCGGTTACGCTGCGTTGAGCTTCGTTCGCATTTCTTCGAATCCCGTCGGGGTCGCTCTTTTTCACCAGACAACACGCGAAGTTTCGACGACTGGACCACGACTGGACCACGGTCGCTTGGTCCACCGTCGGAGTTTCGCGAGCCTCCGCCGTTCGCGCTCGCGGCAATCGGCAGCGCGATGAGCTTGCCCTCGAGCAACTCGATCTTGAGCTTCGCGACCTCGCCGCAGAGCGCCGACCAGTCGAACGATGAGTAGAGGTCCATCATCTCGGATGGGGTCGGGCCGTGGGTGACCCACCGCAGGATGTCCTTCGCGGCCCCGTCGGTGCGAGCCAGCGTGATGAACGTGCGGCGCATGTCATGACCGCGGCGGTGTTGCTTCTTGCCTGCGCTCGTCCGCAGCTTGAGGAGCTCGAGGTCCGCAATCAGCTGTCGCTGTGACTCGTTCGCGTCGCGCGCCGTGAGGTTGCGCGTCGGCACGATCAAGTCCTCCGGCTTCGGCTTGCGGCCGTACAGAGCCTCCCACCCCGCCAGTTTCCACTCGGCGAGGAGCTTCGCGAGGGTCGAGTGCACCGGCATGCGGCGGGGAACGCCGTTCTTAGTGACGCCGAGGTTGATCGCGCCGAGCGGCTTCGCGACCTGGTCGTACTGCGACCACGTAAGGGTTGCGGCTTCGGTGTGACGAAATGCACCGAGACTCTTCAGCGCGTAGAGCACGCGCCGATCGTTGAGGATTCGCTCGTCCGAGATCAGCGCCTCGATCTCGCCGCGCGTATAGATCGCCTCGTGTCGCCAGGTCGGATCCTTGTCGACTTTCTTCGGCAGCACACCGCGGTCGAACACCACCGGGTTGCTGGCGACCAGCTCCTCGATCTGCGCGCTCTTGAACAACGTGTGTAGCAACCCCGATACCTGGCGGATCGTCGCGGGCGCGAGCTTGCCGTCGGCGCGGAGCGCGAGCACCAGATCGCGGATGTGTCGCGGCTTGACCTCACTGAGCATCATCGAGCCGACGCGCGGCAAGGCGTGTAGCTTGAGCCGCGTCTTGTCGTCGGCCACCGTGATCGTCTTGCGGCGGTCGAGCCAGCGATCGGCGTAGCGCGCGACGGTGAGGGGGGCGGTCTCGCCACCGAGCGCCACTCGCTCAGCATCGAGCCTGCGCTCCGTCTTGGCGATCCACACGTCGACGGCACGATGACCCTCGGCCGTGTCGTCGTAGCCGGTCGCGACGCGTTCCCACTCGCCAGCGATGTCCTGGATCTTGACGTAGATCTTCTTGCCGCGAACGAGCTTCGATGCCACGTCAGGCCTCCACCTTGTGCGCGAAGGCCTCGAGCCGCTCGCGTGCGAGCTTGGGGTGTGCGAGAAGATCTCCGATCACATACGCGGCAGCACGCGGAACCTCGACGGTGCCGGTCTCCCACCGCGACACCGTCTCTGGGGTCACGTCGAGCATCCTGGCGACCTCGACCGCACGCAGACCCGCGGCCTTGCGAACGAGCTTGAACTCGGTACCCGTGCGCACACCTCGGGCCGCGAGCTCCTTCGCGAGCACGCGCTCCTGGCGCTTGCTCTCCGTCAGGTCGTACAAAATCTCGCCGCACGCGCGGCAGCGTTCACCCCGGGCGTCGATCGTCACGCCGAGGCGCTGCACGCGCCCCGTCCAGGGCTTGAACGTGTCGGTCTTTCCGCAGTTTGGGCATCGCATGAGTTCTCCTCGCTAGAACAGGGTCACGATAATGATGTCGGCCTCGATCGCGACCACGACGGTGAGCCCATCGCTGTCGAGATCGGTTCCACCGGTGACCTTCCACCGATCGCGTTCGGGCTCGTGGGTCGCGCCGGTCGCAGTGACCAGCGCGTTGCAAACGTCCTCCGGTTCGACACCGCGCTCGTCCATCCGGTCATGCGCGTGTTGCGTGAAACGCACGTCTCCGCGCTGCACCATCCGCTTGATCGTGGCGAGCGCTTCCGCATCGGTCACCTGATCCAGTGTGCCTCTACTTACCATAATGTCAAGACTCCTCTTCTGGGCCGTGAGGCGTGTCGAAAAGGCCGTGCTCCGGTGCGTTCGCGCTCAACTTTTTCGACACACGAGCAGTTTCAGCTTCGCTCTCGCGACGAGGTGCCGCTGAGTTGCGCGCCTCGTCGGCGCGCCGCCGCGCCATCGAGACCGAGCAGTCGAGTTCGTTGGCGATCTCCTTCCACGACCGGCCGGCACTGCGAAGCCGGCACACCTCGGCCGGGTCGGCTTTACCGCGGGGGCGCCCGAGCTGCACGCCATTGGCCCGAGCTCTCTCGAGACCGGCCGCGATGCGCGCACGGATCAACCGGAGTTCCATGCGTGCCCACCATCCGCGAAGGAATAAGAACAGCTCGCCGACGTCGCTCGTCGTGTCGAGATCGGCACCATCCTGAAGGCTCGCGACGTGCCCGCCGATCGCCTGCACGCGGGCGACGAGCTGTAGCAACCCGACCGGGGAGCGCACGAGCCGGTCCGCGGCGAACACCGCGAGCACGTCAGCGCGCCGCTGCTCGATCGCGTCGAGCGCGCCGCGCAAGCCTGGAGGGTCACCCACGCGACGGGCGGGGTCGCCACTCACCCGGTCGCGCTCCTCGGAGACGACGGTCCAGCCGCGCCGGTCAGCCCATACGCGAAGTGTCGCGAGTTGTACCTCGGGGTCCTGCGCCTCGCCTTTCGTGCTGCACCTTGCGTACAGGACGGCTCGCAACGGCTTGCCGAAATCGTTCTCGCGGATCGCGGTGGTTTCTCGTCGAGGGCGCATCATTGGATCACGGGCTGTTGGAATCATCAGTTTTCGACACGCGACATCTCCGCGCTGGCACGCGGTGGCAGGCGATCCATCCCTCCCCAGCTACGTCTTTGATTTGGATCTGAGTAGTGACCACGGTGATACGGAACGCGTGCCACAGCGTGCCAGCCCCGATCATGACGTCCTCCCCGTGCGGACTCCGAGCCCCGCGTACATGCGGATCCGACCCGCATCGGTCCGCGGCTGGCGAACCTTCACGCCCGGAACCGCGGCGCGTAGATCACGCGCGAACGTCTGCGTGGTCCCATGCTCCTTACGGCCCGCGTCGTCACACCATGAGCACCACTCGCGATAGAGCACATCGATCGCGCTCTCCGCGCCGGGCGCCACCACAAGCCGGTCTGCGACGAATGCCTTGATCGGACTACCGAGGCGGTCGAGCTCATCGAGCGCTTCCTGCGCGCGCCGCGGGCGGACCCACCCGTCCGCGACGAGGTCGTGCCAGCCTTCGAGCGCCCAGCGCAGTACACCAGGAAGCTCCGCACGAAGCCGCTCCTCGAGCCCGAGATCTTCGCGGCCGAGGAACGAATTCCGCGTCTCGACTACGAGGAACCTGCCGGCGAGCGCGTCCGATGCGTCGCTGATGCGCGGCAGCTCGTTCGTCACCACGACGATGCGGCAGCGCAGCCGCGCCTCGACCGCGTCGCGCCCCTTGCGGTCGATCGACACGGTGTCGTGCCCGCTCGCCGCGAGCAGCAACCCAGCGACGGCGGCCTGGTCGGCGCGCGAGCCGAGCCGCGCGTCGGGAATGATCGCGGCGGTCTTGCCCAGCAACGGAGCAAGACCGAACCGCGATTCGGCGAGACTTGCGAGGGGCGGTGCGCACACGTTGCCCGCGCTGAGGAGCTCGCGGAGCACGGTCATCATCGTCGACTTGCCCGAGCGCGTCGGACCGATCACGAGTGGGATCGCGTGCCGCGTGGTGTCGCCAGCGACCAGCCACCCGAACACCTGGCGCGCGAGACGCACGGTCTCATGGTCGATGCCGTCCTCGTCGGAGAAGATCTGCTCGAGGAAGCGGAGCCACTCCGGGCACGTCGCGGTTGGGTCGTAATCGACGGCGGCGCCCGCGGTCGCGAACAAGCGCGGCGACGGCGCGTGCAGCGTGCCCGTCGCGAGTTCAAGCAATCCGTTACGAACGATCGCGACGCTGCGCGCGGCTGGCCCATCGTAACCGGGCAGCGCGAACGGCAGCTCAGCGGTCGCCTCGATGCGGTCGCACACCGCCATCATCGCGTCCGCTGCCTCCGATACACCGCGCGAGGTCACGGCAAGCGGCTTGCGCGACACCTTGCCTTCGTCATCGATCGTTTCGACATCGATCCGGCGCAGCGTCGTCCACAACTCGGCGCGCGCGGCTTCGTCCTCGATCGCGCGATGGTGTCCGTCATGCCATCGCCACCACGACCCAGTCCAGCGCGCGATCGTCTGGCGACCGCGCACGTCGAGCCCGAGTGCCTGGAGGCGCCGCGTGACCCGTGCTGCCACGCCAGAGCACTTCCATCCGATTCGACCAGGCACAGGCACATCTGCTCACCGAGTTCCTTCTTCAGCGCGTCCGCGACCGGACCTGCCCGCATCCTGTTGATGCGTTGTTCTCAACGGCGGCAAAGTAGTGATAGGGCTCCTACTGCTTGAGGTCCTGCGTCACGTAGGTGCCCAAGCCGTCGGCACAGACGAGTTTCGTGAACCCGAGAGACTGGAGGGTCTCAGCCGCGTCACCCTCGTTCACGAGTTTGTACACCGCCGCCCGACTGCAAAGGACCCACTGGATCCTGAGCACGGTTCCGTCTGCCCGCACCGTCGCGTCATTGCCGGACTTGAGCATCTGCGTGTCGAGGTTCGACGCGAACTCCTTGCGGGCGGCCTTGAGTCGCTCGGCCTCGGCCTTCGCCTTCTCTGCGGCGACTTGCTTCTCGAACCACGATGCCCACGCCACTTCCATGAAGATGACTTCGTTCGTTTTTTCGTGAGTGACCTTGATCGAGAATCGACCCAACTTCACGTCACCGGTTTCGGGGACGCCTACCCACTGCCGCGTCACAGCTACATCCTGAGGGGGCTCAGTGCTTACGAACAGTGCCACCGCTTGTCCGTTATTCGGAGCGGTGGCACTTGCGTAGATCGCACGGAGCGTCGCGGGGCCGAGCGTGAACTTGTCCGCGTTGGGGCTAGGTTCGTCGCTGGGCAGTACCTCTCCAAGCCAACGTGACCGGTCGGCGAGACTCCTACCGTCGTCGAGGTCTTGCCTCGCACGTTCGACGCCAAACTCGCCAAGCGGATCGGGAATCGAATCCGCCGACTGCGCGTCGAAGCTGGCATCACGCAGGAGGCGTTGGCTTGGAGCTGCAACCTCGACAAGGGCTACATGAGCCAGCTCGAACGGGGCCGGCGATTGCCGTCGCTACCCGTCCTCGTGCGAATCGCCGAAGAACTCGGCGTCGAAGCCGCCGACATCCTTGCAATCGATCTGGGATCTCAGCGTCGACGTCGCGGCGCCCCGGTCCGACGGGTGTGACGAGGCCCGACGATCGCTGCTACGCTGCGACGTCGCAGAACATGTTGGCCACGAGCACCCGCGGCTGATACCGGCTCGGGCGGCGACCGCGATATAGGTCGCCGGATGTCGCTTCGAGCAGGAGCACGCGTGGTCGAGGGTATTGACGAGCTCGGCTGGTTCCTGTCGGTTCCAGCCGAGGTGATGTGTGCCGACTACGACCCACGCACGAGCCGCCGCCGCCGCGCTACGCTCTCGTTGTCACGCGTAATCCGTAACTCGACAGATCCGACCAGCGCCGTCAGCGTCTCGGTCTGCGCGGCAGTTTGCCGTCTTGGATCCGACGACCATCGGTGATGAGGTCACGGACCGCAGGTACCTCGCGTCGGCCGAGCAGCGGGTGATCATCGCCGGGTTCGCGTTCTGGGACGCGAAGGCGATCTTCGAGACGCTCAATCCGGCACGGCAGTAGCTGCATGCACGGCCCGACCGCGAGGTCGAGCGCTGATCGTTATCGCTTCGGCGCCATGGGTTCTAACCGCGCAGGATCGATCTCAGACCGAGCTGGTATGAAAGCGCCGCGATGCGGCGCCAGCGGCCACCCAGGGCGACGAGCCTCACCAACAAGGTGTGGGCGGCTGCGGATCTGGGCGAGGTCCGCGTTGGCACTGCCACGCTCGAGGTGGCTAGGGCGCTTGATGTCACATGGTCGCCCCGCAGAGGTGGCGACGACATCCACTTCGCGTGGCGGTGGGCCGACATCGTCCCGGACATGCGCGAGGCGTTCGTCGTCAGTGCGAAGGGAGAAGCGATCGCGATCTGGGGCAGCAAGCTGGGCAGTCCCATCGAGCTCGGCGGTCAGAAGTACTACCGGCTGGACTACCTGGAGGTCGACCCCGCTCGCAGGGGCGATGGTCAGACCTCCGCGCTACTGTTCGGGTTGATCGCCAAGCGTGCGTCCGAGCACGGTGCGACAGGGATAGTTCTCGCGGCATTCAGCATAGATGGGTTGATCCAGGCCTACGAATACCTGGGGCGGAACGGGGAGCGCCTCACGGTTGGAACCACCCGATCCAACTGGTACCCTTAACCTTCAAGCAGCCGGCGTTAGCTCGCCTGCGAGAGTTGATCGATGACCTCGAAGAAGACCCCCCAGGACCGCTTCCGTGAGTTTGCTGCGGGCATGCCCGCGTTGCCGACGTCACTGATGGCGACGGCGCATGCGCCGACCTCGCAAGCCGCGCGACAGGCGGCTCGTTTGATGGTCGGCGACCTATCGTCCGATGACGGTCGAGTCGTTCGGATCGCGACCAACCTCGATCGCCTGGTCGAGCTGAACCAAGGCCAGACCTCGTCCTCCGGTAAGCAGCGCCGTGGCTCCGCCAAGTGACGAGCCCGGCTCCGTAAGCCTGGCCGCCCAAGCGATCGAACGCCTCGATCTCGGCGAGGAGGCGAAACAGGCGCTCCGCGCCATCCTTGCCGAGCTCGCCGCGCAGTACCAGCAGAGCTTCGTGAAGATGCTGGAGACGCAGCGGATGCAGGCCTCGGCGCTGGAGCGGCTGCAGACCACGCTGCAGCTCCTGGTCGAGAAGATCGCGCCCGAGATCAAAGACCGCATCCCGGTCGCGATCCGGATCGTCGATGGCGACGATCAGCCCGACATCGCGAGCACGGTCGTCATCGCTGATCCGATCGCGACCGGCTACACGATGACCCAAGCGAACCTCGCCGAGGCGCTCGGTATCAGCCCAGCGGATGTCTCCATTCTCGTCCGCGCGTTCAAGCTCACCGACGACGGTGACTGCGCGGTGACCGTGCGAAAGGGACCGAAGTCCTCGATCGTGAACTTCCATCCGCGTGCCCTCGCCAGCTTTCGCGAGCTCGTCGCCGCACCGCCGGATCGACTGACCGGCGACGAGAAGAAGTCGCTTGAGCGCGTGCGCCGTCGACTGATCACCGCACCGAGCTAGCCTACCCGGCGAGCCCGAGGTTCGGAGGCAAACGTGCGGCGCCCGATCAGTCGTCCTTGCCGGGCCGGGCCAGCCGGTTCGGCATGCCGGCGCATCACGCAGTCTCGCCCTCCGAGCGGACCAAGTGCGGAGCTGCCCCGAGGAGCTACGTGAGGCTTGTATCAACGCGATGCGCGTGGCGTCGACCAGCATGTTTGGAAGCCGTCAAACGGCTCAGCCCCGAGCAGATCGTTGAGCTCTGTCGGCGGTCTCGCCGGCCCGAGCGACATGATCAGGGCCTCGAGTGCCGTACTGTTTACGGCGGAAAGTCTCCGTCGTGATCTGACGGTCGACCCGATCAGCTGATCACGAGCGGCGACCCGCTCCGCCGATCACGAACGCTTCTGTTTGCGACGTGAACGGCTTGACGTTGGATTGGGGCGGTCCGGATCGAGTCGATGCTTGTCGCGGTAGGATTCGCCGAGGATCTCCATTCGGTGGCAGTGCTGCGCGAACCGATCGACGAG
>JAYVWH010000089.1:0-5283 GCA_043786265.1 Kofleriaceae bacterium
TCAGCACCGCCTTCTCGTCGCAGACGTTCTTCACTTCCTCGTAGTGGGTGAGCCATCGGCGCAGCTCGTCATCGAGAGAGTCTTTCGACCCTTCTCCGATCGCACTGATGCGCACACCGATCTCCGCCATGGCGCGGATGAAGTGCTTCTGGTTCGCAGGGAACCGCGGTTCGATGAAGACGATGTGTGGGGTCACGATGCGTGGAGGCGGTTGTAGACCACCTCGTATAACTTTCCCTGCACCTGCCACGAGAAGTCGGCGGACATTCCGTTTTGCATCAGCTGGCTCCACTGGGACGGGTCCCGGTAGGTCGCCAGGGCGGCCTGGACGGCCCAGCGCAGGCCGGCCTCGTCGTGGTTCTCGAACGCAAAGCCGGTCCCTCTGCCGGACGACGGTGTCCACTGGCGGACCGTGTCGGCGAGGCCACCGGTGCGGTGGACGATCGGGACCGTCCCATAACGTAAGCTGTACAGCTGGTTGAGCCCGCACGGCTCGTAGACCGAAGGCATCACGAACATGTCCGCGCCGGCCTCGATCAGGTGCGCGAGGTCGTTCTTGAAGCCCTGGAAGAAACAGACCTGGCGCGGGAACGCGCGCTGCAGGCTCGTGAACATGTCCTCGAGCGCCGGCTCGCCACTCCCGAGGACCACGAGCTGAAATCCGTGGCGGCGCAGGAGATCCGGCATGGTTCGCGCCAGCAAGGAGAACCCCTTCTGGCTGACCAGGCGCGACACGATGCCAAGTAGCGGGACCCCACTTACATACGGCAGGCCGAGCGCGGTCAGCAGGTGCTGCTTGTTTGCTTCCTTGCCGGCCAGATCGCTTGCGCTGTAGCGATGCGGAATGAAGCGATCGACCTCGGGCGACCACTCCTTGTAATCGACGCCGTTGAGGATGCCGACGACGGTCGACGAGCGCGCGCGTAGCAGGCCATCGAGGCCAGCGCCGAGTGCTTGGGTCTGAATCTCCTTGGCGTACGTCGGGCTGACCGTGCTGACGCCGTCGGCGTAGAGCACGCCTTGCAGGAGGAAGTTGATGCGCCCCTGGTTCATCAGGTCCTGATGAAACATGTGCGAGTACTTGTCGAGGTTCGTATCGGGGCCGGCCGCGACGGGAAAGCTGCCCTGGTACATCAAGTTGTGAATCGTGAGCAGCGTGCGCGTGCGAGCGAACCGCGGGTCGCCCTTGAACAATGTCTTGAGCAGCATCGGCAAAAGCGCCGTCTGCCAGTCATGCGCGTGGATGATGTCGGGCGCGAAGTCGAACCGCTGGCACAAAAACAGCGCGACGTACGACAGCGCTAGAAAGCGGCGGTGCTCGTCGTTGTCGCTGGTGTAGAGGCGGCCGCGTCCGTAGAGCTCCGGGATGTGGACGAAGTAGACCGCTGGCGACTTGCCGCTTCGGAAGACCTTCGCCTGGTAGCGGTGCGGTCCCAGCGGCACGGTGAAGTCGGCGATCGCTTCGAACACGCCCTTCTTGGTGTCGATCGAGTCGTACAGCGGCAGCACGACGCTGACGTTGTGGCCCGCACTCGCGAGATAGGCGGGCAGGGCGCCGACCACGTCCGCGAGACCGCCGGTCTTCGCATACGGCGCCATCTCTGAAGCGACGAACAACAGCTTCACGAGCACACGAAGATATCAGAGTGCGCGCGCTACCACCATCGACGGAGCGCGCTCAGAAACGGTCCGACGAGGCGATCCACCTTCGCGGGACCGATCGTCATCTGCGCGAACGGCTCGAACGGCTCGGCGAGCAGGTCGCGGCGTACTTCCACGCACAGTGCTCTGCCCGGTAGTGCCATCACGTGGTCGTAGGCGAGCGTGCTCGGGTGCAGGGGGTAGGTCGTGCTGTCAGCGACGGTGATGCCGATGGCGGCCAGCTCGCTGCGCAGGGCTGTGACCACGCCCTCGGGGGCGTAGCTCGTGCCATCGAGGGCACGCGAGATCACGTCGACCTCGGGACGCAGCGGCCACGTCGGCTCGACGTCGGGCAGATACGCGCGGCGCAGCTTGGGGCCGATGTCGTGATCGACCTCGACGTCGACGGTGCGCGGTGCGTAGGTGTGCAGCATGACGAGCGCGCCATCGGATGCGAGCTGCGAGATCGCGGTGCGGACTGTGCTGACGTAACGCTCGTAAGCGCCGCGCAGCAGCTCGCGATCGCCGTCGGTCGTGATCCACGGCATCAGCCCGGGCGTGACCTTGCCCGCCTTGAAGTCCTCGGGCGCTGCATCGATGCGGCGATTGCAGTCGATGAATGTCCGCGGGATCCGGCAACGCAGCACCGCGGCCGAGCGCGCAGGTTCTGCGTCGACGAAGCGGGCCGCGAGCGCGAGTGCGAGCTCCGGCGCACCTGTGTCGGTATTGACGTGAAAGAAGTCCGCGAGCCCATCGGGCAGCGGGCTGGTCAGCCGCGCCGCAAGCGACGTGAAGTCAGCCGTCGTCGTCGCGCCGTGCGGGATCTCGAACACCAGATCCAGCGGTGCGTCGGTGAGTGCGCGCGTGCCGCGAAGCACGTGAACGTCGACAACGCTGGGGATCGATGCGAGTGCAGATGCCACGGGCCGGTTGTAGCGCGTTAGTGGAGCGCGCCGATCGTCGACTTGCAGGTACCGGCGTCGCAGCTCGCCGTCGCTGTACCGCACGCCATCTCCGTGCACATTGTTTCGCCGCACCCGGTGGCCTTGTGTGCATCGGCGAACGCCTTGTTGAACGCGTCTGCCTTGCCGCCGTTGCAGTGATCGCAGCACGCGGTCTCGACGACGACGCAATCTGCATCGGTCGTGCACGCGGTGTGGGTGGCATCGCCGGTGGGCGCGCCGCTGCCCGTGTTCGTCGGGGGCGTGGGCGACTTGGTCCCCGAGGAACAGGCCGTCGCGAGAACAACAGCGAGCAGAATGCGCATGTGGCGAGTGTAGCGCGATCGTCCTCCGCGCCGCCTTCGGCGCCGCTGCGCGGACCGGCAGAGCCGGCCCTTGCGACCGTCGAGCGTCAGCCCGCGCGTCGGAGCCAGCCGAGTAGCGCGATGCGCATGGCCTGGTGCACGTTCAGCCCCTTGGCCTTCGCGCGCTTTTCGACATCGGTCCAGGTCGTGGCGGGCAATCGAATTGATCGGACCACGGTGCTCCGGCTCTTCCCTCTACCCGAGGTCGCGGGCTGGTTCGGCGACACGACCAAGCGCTTCTTTAGGGGCTAGGACGCCCGTGCGCTGCCCTGGTACGTGAAGCTGAGGAACTTCGCGCCGTCGACGTAATCCGCAGATAGCTCGGCCGACGGGAACGCCGCGCGGACCAGGCTCGCGACGTCGCGATCGAGCCGACAGCCGCCGGCGAGTCGTCGCCACACTGGCGTCAGGAGGCGTTGCCGGCGCTGGGTAGCTGCATCGCGTGCCAGACCGTGCTCGACGAACAGGAGCTCACCACCGGGCCGCAACGTGCGGCGAACCTCGGCGAGTACACGCGCAGGATCGTCGACGCTGCACAGGGAGTAGGTGACGACCGCCGAGTCGAACGAGTGATTGGGGAACGGTAGCGCTTCGCCGTGCCCCTGGATTAACTCGACGGGAACGGGCGCTGATGCAACTCGGTTCGCAGCGCGCACGAGCAGCGGGGCAGACGGATCGATGCCGCGCACGCGCGTGACCTTCGCGCGATCGTAGAACGGAAGGTTGAGACCCGAGCCGATGCCGAGCTCGAGCACTTCGCCATGTGCGCGCGGCACCCAGCGCTTGCGCTCCTCGAGGATGGCCGTGCTGCGGCACGCCTTCTCGACGAAGCGGCAGCACGTGATTTGCCCACATGCCCATGACTTCAGGGCGTACAGATCGAGACGCCAAAGGTGCTGATGAAGGTGCAGCTCGGCAGATCAACGGGGCAGACCGTCGTCATGTCGCACAGGTCCGAACAGAACAGACCGCCGTTCGTGCCGTCGACGCACAGCGCGCTCGCGCAGTCGGCTTCGCCGGTACACGCCACGCCCAGTGCACCGGTGCCGCGCGTGCCCGGCAGGCAATCGACCTTCGTGCCGCTGTTGTCCTGGCTCACGCACGCGTAGCCCGTCGGGCAGTCATAGTTCGTGAAGCATGGGCACGACGTATTGGTGGGACACGCGTTCGGACCCGCATCCAGCGTCGTATCCACGACGACCGCTGCATCGCGCGCGCCGGGCGCATCATCGCCTCCACATGCGACCAGACACGCAAGTCCGAACATCGTGCGCTGCATCCCAGCCGATGTCGCACGAGCGGGTCGTCGCTCGCAACTGGTGTCGCGCCTGGTACGCTTCGCGTATGCGCACCATCGTTCTGGCTGTCTCTCTCGCATTGTCCGCGGCGCCCGGATGCGCGAAGGACAAAGCGGGGACCGAGGAGACCGAGCATCTTCCGACGATGACGCCGGACGAGCTCGCGACGGCCATCGCGGCGAATGCGGCGACGCCCGTCGATTGCAACGGCGAGCGCACGCGCAAGAAGCTCGGTGTGGTGCCGGGTGCGGTGGTCATCTCCAACGAGGAGACGTTCTCCGCGAGCGAGCTGCCGGCCGACAAGGGCCGCAAGCTCGTCTTCTACTGCGCCGACCCTGGTTGAGGTGCTTCCCACACGGGCGCCGGGCGCGCCCTCAAGCTTGGTTACACGAACGTCGCCGTCATGCCGGCGGGCATCAAGGGCTGGGTCAACGCGGGCAAAGCGACGCAGCCGATTTAGCGGCGAAGCCGCGCATCGATCTAGGCCGCTGCCCCTGTCGCCTGCACGCAGGCCCCGCCACAATGCGGTGGTCATGACCGCCGCGTCGTCCAGTGCGCCTCCCGGGAGCAGCGTGACGGTGCGCGGCGTGCGCCAGGTGTTCCCGGGCGGCCTCATCGCGCTCGAGGCGATGGATCTCGAGGTGGCTGCTGGCGAGTTCCTCGCGATCCTCGGACCGTCTGGCTGCGGAAAATCGACGCTGCTACGGATCATCGCGGGGCTCGACCGCCCGACCACCGGCGACATGACGATCGGTCGCCCGGCAGCGGCGCGGTTCGACATCGCGTACGTGTTCCAGGATGCGTTCCTGCTGCCCTGGCGCACCGTGCTCAGCAACGCGGCGCTGCCGCTCGAGCTGCAGGGCATCGATCGGGCGACGCGGCGCAAGGCGGCCACCGATGCACTCGTGAAAGTCGGCCTCGGCGACGCGCTCGATCGGTATCCGGCACAGCTCTCGGGTGGCATGCGGATGCGTGTCTCGCTCGCGCGCGCGATGGTGACCGAGCCCACGCTGTTACTCCTCGACGAGCCGTTCGCCG
>JAYVWH010000090.1:0-8219 GCA_043786265.1 Kofleriaceae bacterium
GCCGGGCAGCTGTCGCGCCCCGATCGCTACAGCCGCAAGAATCTGGGGAAAGTCCTCATGCGCCAGCGCGTGAAGGCCAAGCGCGAGGCTGATCGCGCCGTGCTCGACCAGACAGGGATCCGGACATTGCGTCGCGAGCCCGTGTTTCGCACGCCGCTGCCCAAGCCGACCTGGACCGCGCTCGATGCGCCGATTCGCGACGACGAAGGTGCGGAAGATGTGTGGGCCGCCGCCGAGGCCCGACGCGATGATGCGGATGCGGAGCTCGCAAGTCCCGGCTCTGCTGGGGCGCGCAGCACCGCGAATGCGGTGCGGAGCTCGATCGACCGCCGGGTCGAGACGGCGCGGCTCTGTTACGTCTGCAAGACCGAGTTCCACGATCTGCACTTCTTCTACGATCAGCTGTGTCAGCCGTGCGCCGAGCTCAACTACAGGAAGCGCGAGCAGACCGCGGATCTGCGCGGGCGGGTCGTGCTCGTTACGGGTGCGCGCGTGAAGATCGGGTACCAGGCCGCCGTGCTCCTGCTGCGTGCGGGCGCCGAAGTGATCGTCGCGACGCGGTTTCCGCGCGATGCGGCTCGTCGCTACGGCCGGGAGCCCGATGCGGCCGCTTGGATGCAGCGACTGCACGTCTACGGGATCGATCTGCGCCACACGCCGAGCGTCGAAGTGTTCGCGCGCCATCTGCTGACCGCGCAGTCCCGGCTCGACGGCATCATCAACAACGCATGCCAGACGGTGCGCCGTCCGTCGGGTTGGTACGACCACGTCGTCCACGATGAGAGCGAACCGGCGCAGACCGCCTTCGAGCGTGTCGTCCTCGATCGCAATCGCGCGCTGCTCGGTAGCGGTGGGCAGCAGCTCGCGCTCAGCGGTGGCGGAGAGATCCAGGCCGCAGGTCTGTGGAAGTCCGCGGTGCTGTCGCAGGTGCCGCTGCTCGCCGAGGATCTCGAGCGTGGCAATCATCTGTATCCGCAGGGCAGGCTCGATCAGGATCTGCAGCAGGTCGACATGCGCGACTTCAACTCGTGGCGCATGACGCTCGCCGACGTCCCGACCGCCGAGCTGCTCGAGGTTCACCTCGTCAACGCGGTCGCACCGTTCGTGCTCAACGCGCGGTTGCGACCGCTCCTCGCGGCGGTCCCGACCCGCGATGCGCACGTGGTCAATGTCTCGGCGATGGAGGGGCAGTTCTACCGGCGCTGGAAGACCGACAAGCACCCGCATACGAACATGGCGAAGGCCGCGCTCAACATGATGACGCGGACCTCGGCCGCCGACTACGTGCGCGACGGGATCCACATGAACAGCGTCGATACGGGCTGGGTCACCGACGAGGATCCGCAGCACCACGCCAGCCGCAAGCAGGAGATCCACGGCTTCCACCCGCCGCTCGACATCGTCGATGGAGCGGCCCGGATCGTCGATCCGCTCTTTGACGGGGTGAACACGGGCAATAACTTGTGGGGCCTGTTCCTCAAGGACTACAAACCGGCACCATGGTGATGCATTCTCCGCGCATGCCGAGCTTCCTGCACGACGTCGAGATCGACTGGGGCTGGCCCATGCTGACGTGGGACGAGCGCCAGCGCGTGCGCCGGCACGAGGCGTTGCTCCAGGCAGATCGCAAGTCGCACACGGTTGCGACCGCGCAGGAGGCGTTGCGTGCGGCGGCAGCGGCGCTACCGGGACAGACCATCCGCATGCGGGCGATCGACGACGAGCGCGCTTACAGCTGGGAGATCGTCGGTGGCGAGCTGCGCGAAGGTGGCGAGCTCGATGAGGCCGGCATGTTCCCCGACGAGCTGACCGCGGCTGACTTTCACACCGCAGGGATAACGATCGTGCTCACGCCGCTCGCGTTCCCCGAATCGATGTTGCGGACGATTCATGCGACGGTCGCGCCCCGCGCGGATTCGTTGTCGGCGGTGGTCCAGGACGCGTGGAACATGGCGTCGGATGAGCTGCCGGCCGGATTTCGCACGCCCGCCGGACCGCGTCGCATGCAGTCCGTGTATCTGCCCGTCGATACCTGGGCGGCGATCAAGGATCGCGCGAGGGCCGAAGATCGCTCGATGAGCTATCTCGTGCAGCGTGCAGTGACCGCCGCGTACGCGCTCCCGGTCGAGTAGAAAAAATACGTAAGCTCCCGCATCGCGCTTTCGCACGACCCGTCGCTAAGGTCGCCCCCGACTCACAACACAGGAGAGGGAAATCATGGCGAACGAAAAGGCAGTGTTGTTCATCGGCGCGAACCGTCCGGCACGTGGCAAGGAGAACGAAGCGAAGTCGTTGTGGATGGAGACATCCTCGTGGCTCGACAGCCAGTGCAGGGCCGGCTACTTCAGCCGCTGGGATGGATTCTGGTTGACCGCGCACGGCGGCGACATGAACTCGGCGTTCATCTGCTACGGCGAGCGCGCCAAGCTGGACGAGTGGCGGCGCACCGACGGGTTCGAGGCGTGGGTGTTCCGTGCGGGCCAGTGTCTCGACGATCTCTGCGTCGTTCCGGGCGTCAACTTCGCTGCGGCGAAGGACACGATGGAGCGCATGGACCGCGCGCTCGGCACGAGTCGCTAGTTACTGCGCGCCGCCTTCGGCGGTCAGCGTCGTCGGAGGATCCGGGTCAGCACCCGGGTCTCCGGCACGCGCGCGATGGTCATCACTCCGAGATAGACCACGCCGAACACGGGAATCGCGACGAGTGCGATCGCCCAGGCACGCAACTCTGACGAGACGGCGAGTCGCGCGGCACCGTAGCCCGCTACGCCGGCGACCGTGGCTGCGGCGAGCGCACCGAATCCGAGCCTGACCGGAATCGGGACCTTGCCGATCCGGCGCGACAGCCAGCGCTCGAGCAGCAGGAACTCTATCCACGCGGCGAACCCGGCGCTCGCGGTCAGGCCGAAGGCGCCCCAGACCGCGGAGTAGCCGAGCCACTCGCGCACGGGCAGTGCGAGCGCGTAGCCGAGGGCCGCGGTGAACCCGACGCGAACGAGCGCGGCATGTAGCGGGGGCTTCGGATCGCCGAGCGCGTAGAACGCGGAGCTGAGCAGGCGGCCTTGGGTTCCCGCGGATAGGCCGAGCGCCGAGCCGGCGAGGATGAGCCACACGTTCGTGGTGTCTGCGGCAGTGAATCGGCCGCCCTGGTACAGCAGCGCGATGATCGGTCCGCCGATCGCGATGAAGGCGACGGCGGACGGAACGACGAGGAACACGACGCGGCGGAGCGCGCTCGCGAGGCGCGTCTGTAAATGTGCGGCACGCGCGGCATCGTCGCCGGTCGCGCTCGACATTTCCGGCAGCTCGGCCGCCGACACGGCCATCCCGAACAGGCTGACCGGCAGTAGATAGAGCGTCTGCGCGAACGCCATCGCCGCGACCATGGCTTCGCCAAGAAAGCTCGCGATCACCTGATCGATGTAGCCAGACAGCTGAACCGAGCCGCGGCCGAGCAGCACGGGGACGAACGCGCGCAGAGTCTGCTGGACGCCCGGATCTCCGACGGCAAGTGACGGGCGAATCCCGCGCAGCAGACCGATCACGGACGGAAGCTGGACGAGGAACTGCGCCGCGGAGCCGACCACGGCCCCGATGGCGAGCCAGTACGCGATGTCGGCGTCGTGGCCGGCGAGGCGGCGGCCGGCGAGGATCGCCGCGGCAATCAAGGCAGCATTCCACAGCACCGGCGACACGTAGCTCATGAAGAACCGACGGTGACCGTTGAGGACACCAAGACACCACGCCGACATCACCAGCAGCGCGACGCCGGGGAACAAGATCCTGACCAGCGTGACGGTGAGCTCGCGCGATGCGCCGTGAAAGCCGGGCACGAGTAGATCGACGAGCGGTGACGCTGCGACGACGCCGATCAGCGCAATGAGCGACGCGACGAGCGCGAGCAGCGTACCGACGGCGCGTGCGACCCGCGACGCATCCTCCTCGCGGCCTTCGGCAAGCAGTCGCGCGTAGACCGGGATGAACGACGCAGACAGCACGCCCTCACCGAACAGGTTCTGGAGCAAATTCGGGATTCGTAGCGCCGCGCGGAACGCTCCGGCGGCGGCCGAGATGCCGAGGTAGTGCGCGAACGCGCGATCGCGGATGAGTCCGGCGATGCGCGAAAGGAAGATACCGGCCGCGACCGCGATCGCACCGCCGAACTTGCGCCCTCCCGCGGGAACGGCGCTGCTTACTTCCGGCATCGCCCGATTCTCGTCGGCGATCTGCATTGCCGCAACAAACCAACGCGCCGTGTCGACGGGCTATTCTCGGGGTATGTCGTTCGAGGCGTCCCGCCCCGATCCGGCCCGCCTCGTGCGGATGCCGTTCGGCGACGCGTGGCTTACGCTGGTCGATCCGGCGGACCTCGTGACTGCGAATCCGATGGATGCGCGGGTGCGCATGGGGATGTATCGCCATTTGATCGAGCAGCTCAATCCCCACGGGCGGTTTGGCAGGCACGACGAGTTTTCGCCGTTCTGGGGCTACGCGTCGCAGCTCGCCTGGCAGCAGCGCAGCGGGCGGCTCGGCGGGGCAGGCCACGTGGTCGCAAGGTCGGGTTTTGCCGGACCGCGCAGCGGCGCCGAAGGCGACGCGCATTCGATCGCGGACGGGAGCTGGTGGGGCGCGTGCAACTTCGCGCTCAGCGTCGTCCCGTATGCGGCGGCGATGGACCTCGACCTCGTTCCACGGATCCCCGTGCGCGTCGACGGCTACGCTCCTGTCATGCCAGCCTGGCAATCGGCGCTGCGGGCGATGATCGCGCGCGATGCCGACCACGACACGGTGCGCGTCCTCGTGTGGGCCGCGCACCTCGCGAGCATCACGCTCGCCGTCGCTTCGCATGACATCGCATTTCGCGCGCTGCCCGCGCCCGAGCGGCGGTTTGCCCGCGGCTGGGTTCGCATGGTCGATCTGTTCGCCGCTGCGGCGGTGCGGACCGATCTCGATAAGTTGATCGAGACCGGGGGCGGGGCGCTGCCGCCGCGGATGCTTACCGACGGTGATTCCCGTGCGGACTTTCATCGTTACGAGGCAAGCACGGTGCGACGGGTCGGCGAGCTGTCCGATCGGCCGAGCTGGCGGTGGGGCATGGAGGTGCGCGTGTGGCGCCGGATCATGCGCACGAGCGTCGCCCGCGCGGATGCAGAGCAGCTGCTTGCGGGCATGCTCGGCAAGCACGAGCGGTGGCCGGCCGCGATGCGTGCACTCGCCTACGCAACGCTGCCGGCGCGCATCGTCGAGCTCGCCCGCTGGAACGTGACACGACCGTTGGTCGAGCCGAAGTAGCGCTCGCGGCCGAAGGAGGGCGTGAACATGGGTGAGCACCTGCGAATTGCGGACACGGTCGTAACGCCGCACAGCAGAACGCCCGGCGTCGCCCGTGGACTTGTGGACGGCCGGGACCTGTCCGCCAATGTTGTAATCCGGCCGCCCACAGGGTCCACCGGCGCCGATGTCGTCTCGGACGCGCGGTCGGAGATAAGGTTTCGGCGAAGGGGAGCGTGCTCGCGCGATTGTCCGTGGTGCACGCGCGGCAAGATCGCGTCACGAGCGTCAGCGAAGACCGCGCGGCGGCGTGTTCTGAGTGCCAGCCTCAGGTGCGGAGACGGCGGCCGTTGCGGTGAACCTGACACGTCCGTCATGTTCTCGCCTACGCGCCCGCTCGCCGATCCGCGATGCCCACGTGGGTTCGTGGGCTCGGTCGGTTTCGTGCGGTTACCCATCATTGGTCGCACCTCGTCGTGAGCACGAGGCTACCGACCGACGCCACCGACGCCGGTGGCCTTGTGCGATGAACGTGATACGTCCGTCATGTTCTCGAGTAGCCGCCTCCCGTGGATTTCGTCGACTGGGGGCCGCAAATCGGTGAGCGTTCCGGTTCGCTCGCGACTCACGTGGGTTCGCGAGCCCTCGTAGTCGGCGGGGTCACGAGCAAGAGGGTGCGCACGCCGGCTGGTTAATGTTGGTGAATGAACTGACGGCGCAAACGATTACGGATCGGTAGTGGCGCGGGGACCGCGTGGCCAGGTGCTGCTACGACATGCTTGGCGAACCGGCGCACGTAGCGCGGCTCGAACATCTCGTCCATGCCAGGTCGGCGCGACCAAGCGAGTCGTCCTCTGCGCACCACGGATTCGCGCGTACGCGCGTTGAGCGCGCACTCGTCAGCTGCGGTCCAGCTTGCGGTCCAGCTCCAGGTGACGTTCCGCGATCGCGATCCACTGCGCGAGGCTAAGATCTCCAGTACCCACGTGAGCGCGCGTCTTTTCGATCGCATCGCGGACCGCCTGGCGGTCGATCCCGCGGTCGCGAAGTACCTTGGCCGCTCCGACGGCGCGCGTCGCCCGCGTGAATTCGTTCCGTCCCTCGCGCACCACTTTGATCTCGCCGTTGACCCGTTCGATCACGACCGATCCGTCGTGCGCTGCGAGATGGTGCGCTTCGCACAGAACACAAATATTATCGACGGTGTGCGTCCCTCCGTGCTCGCGATGGATAATGTGGTGGAGGTCGACATTCCGAGCTGACCGACATCCCGGCACCTGACACTTGCCATGGTCGCGGCGCATCACGGTCCGGCGCACGTTGGGCGGGATTGCCTGCTTCGCACGCTGGGCGCCATCACCTTCGAGCCAGCCGATCTCCTGCGCGTCACAGAGCGCCCGCTCCACCGCGGGTGGCGACATCTCGACCACGACACCTGCACCATCTTGCCATCCTCGTTTGCATTGCTTGCAGACCGTCACCGCGACTTGATATGCGGCCATCGCGCGAACCGGATGCTTAGTAGCTTCGCTTGCGCTGCGGCGCTCGCCATCGCCGCCACCGTCGCCATCGCCGTCGCCATCGCCATCGCCATCGCCATCGCCATCGCCGTCGCCGTCGCCGTCGAGCGCAGTCTCTTCTGCACGTGCACGTGCAGATGCACTTGCCGGGGAAACTGCGCTCGCGTTTTCCTCCGTTGATGTGCAAACCGAACACCCCCGAGCTCCGTCGAGGATCGAGCGGCACAGCACTTCGATCAAGCCGCTATCGCGCAGACGCTCACCTCGCTCCTTCTCGAGCAGAAGCTGAACCTGTCGCATCATCGCGAATACTTCCTGGGTGACCTCGTAGCGAAGGATTCGGGTCTGCAGCTTCGGATCCGGAGGATCCGTGGGCAACTCGCCGGGGCGATGACCCGAGACCACACTCTCGACTTCGCGGACGTTCATGTCCTTCGTAGCATCCAGCCACACGTGCTCTGTCTCCGGTGTGGCGACCCGAACAAGCTCGCGCGCACCGCAGAAGGTGAGATCGCCTTGCTCGATCGCCGCGGCGATCTGCGGCAGGTGCGGCAGCGCATTTGCGACGCGAAGCCGCTCCAGCGCCGCCCGTGGCGTGTAACCCAATTCCATCTCCATGTACTCGACGAGACTCGAATAGCCGTAGCGCCGCCACATCCGGGTCTGCTGAGCCTCGCGCAACGCATCGGCCTCATGCAAGTCGAGCGCGCCACGCGCCTTCACGATCCGCTTCAGCCGTCGATGCAGTTGATGGTGGAGATCGAGCTGCTCGAGATCTTGATCAGCGTCCATAACGGTCGGTTGGCCAGAGCCGACTCCGTCATGACCCTCGTTCCTCCGGCCACCACTCGTCTCGACGCGATCGTTCAAGAACATGACACGCACCCCTTTGTCGTCTTCAAACTTCTAGCACGCGATTTTTGGGCGCAATGAGATGCGATCTGCGCGACGCAACGCACGCGGTCGTGTCGCATTTTGATTTCCAAGGAGAACGCGCGCAGAGCGAGTGCCATCGCGTTCTCGCATGCGCTGGCATGTCGTCGACGGAATCGTGCTCGCCGACGCAGACAATGTCGTCAATGCAAATCGACCGGAGGAACGATCTGTAGGTGATTTATTCGGCAGCAATCGTGCAGTCCCGAATTCTCAGAAAGCATTTCGAGGACATGCCTCGTTCACGCGGTGAGCTTTTCGGATGCCGTGGTCTCGGTCGCCGCGGTGATCGCGGGCCCGTTCGACGAGATGTTCTCGGAGTCGATCGAGGAGCGCGTGACCGGAGGGAACGCCTCGCTCACTTTCAATGCCACTACCGTGCGCGCGTACGAACCCACGTGGGGTGTGACCAGGAAATGCAAGTCCGAGAGGAGGAACAGATGAAGAACTGAAACTCGGAATGTCGTCCTGCGGGTGAAAGTCCCGCCCGGCAAA
>JAYVWH010000091.1:0-5990 GCA_043786265.1 Kofleriaceae bacterium
GTGATCAAGGACGCGTTCAGCCTCGAGTCGGAGCTGAAGCTCGGCCGGGTCCAGCTGATCGGTCGATGGGACGGCCTCCGACAGGTCGGTAACGTGCTCGCGACAAGTGCGCTTCGCTCGCGCAGCGAGGTCTTGCGTTACACGGCGGCGACCGCGGTTCGCGTGACCGGTGCGCTCAAGGTCAAGCTCGGTCTCGAGCTCTACGACTTCAGCGACTTCGGGGACGAGGTCGTGCTTCACCTCGGGCTCGCGGGGCCATTCTGAACGGTGAGTCAAACATCACGGTCTCTCACGAGATCCGTAACGGCCGAGTGCCTCGGCGACTCGTAGCTGGTCTGATGTACATCCTCGCCTCGATTCGAAGCACGTTCCTTCTATCCACCTGCATCCTCGCCGCCTGCGGAGACGACTCGTCGAGCACGCCCGACGCGCATCCTTCGACACTGGGTCCGGGCGCGGTCCTCAAGTGCGAGAGCAGCGGCAAGAACGCATTCGACACCTACGGCGCGGCCGGCTTTGTCGCGGTCAACAAGGCGATCTTCGCCAACGTCGGCGCGGAAATTAGCGCCCACCAGAGCACGAATCTCGGCGATTCCTTCACCAAGATCGGCACGAGCATGCCGCAGTCGACCGCGGACGATGCAGCCACGTTCGAGGGCAAGCTCGCGGCGTTTCTGGTGTTCGCCTATGGGGGTCCGTCGAAGATCACCTACAGCGATGGCGTCCAGTACGACGGCCCGCAGGACATGGTCACCGCGCATACGGGCCTCAACATCACCGGCGCGCAGTACGACTACTTCATCGCGAACATCGTCGTACCAGCTCTCGTGTCGAGTGGCGTCAAGAACGGCGCCGGCGGAACTGCCGATCCCAACGACATCAGCAGCTGCTTCGCGCCGATCGTCGTCGACGCATCCTTCAAGGCCTCGATCGTCGGCAAGTGATGCGCCGAATTGTTCTCTGGGCCGGCGGGCTCGCTGCCGCGTTCACGATCGTCATGGTCGTGATCCACGTCCCGATCGTTCGCAACTGGCTTGCCAGCAGGGGCCATCACGGTGCGGGCTTGTGCCCGCTGGGGTACGGGACGACTGGAACGTCGGTGGCCGCACGAGCGCGGGCCAATGCGGCGCAGCGTGGTACAGCGGTTGCGAAGGCGCGGCCTGCGCTTGGCTTCACGCTCGACGAGACCACCGCGGCCGACCTGAAGCAGTGGGCGGCAACTCACGGCATCACGTGCACGAGCGCTCATGGTGCGCATCTCGTCGAGTGTCACGACGTTCCGGGTTCGCTCACGGGCGGGCAGGACCTCGCGGCGACGAGTGTGTGGTTTCAGCTCGGACCGACCGGCACGCTGTCGGCGATCCGGACCGTCCGCCGCGCCGCGAACCCGGCTGCCGTGTCGGCTGCGTTCAGCGGGATCGAGCGTGAGCTCACCAGCCAGGCCGGTTCGGCTGCCACTCGCTCGGGCACGGCGTCGCCCGAGGTGCTCGCTCGTGCGGCGCTTCGCCAGGCTGCGGTCGAGTACCGGTTCACGAACTATCACGCGGCCGTGCGCGCGACGAATCTCGGTGATGGCTTCGCGCTGACCGAGGACTACAGCTCGCTTCTAGACTGACCGATCACTGTCGCGTGTCCGCGAGCACCTCGCATCATGTTTGCGTGGTCGTCGCAGCTGAATGCGCGACACTACCCTACCCCTCGCTTGTGCCTGCGCTTGGCTCATCGCACTTGTCGGGTGCGGTCGGCTCGCATTCGATCCAGTTGCTGGTGGCAGCAACGCTGCGAGCGATGCGTCGCCGGGGGCATCATTTCAACGTGCGCGCTGACCACCGCGGGCGAACGCGCCTGCTGGGGCAGCAACCTTTATGGCGGGCTCGGAAATGGGCTCGCTTCATCGCCGGTGTTCATGCCGGTGCAGCGGTGACACCGTTGGCGCAAAACTCCGTTAACCACCCGAGTGGGTCAGGGCGGTGGCGTCCCCTGGGTGAGGGCATCGGCGTCGAAGCTGCCGGCAACGGTTGCGCCGCCGGTGGTGCTGGCCTGCGTCAGCTGAAGCGTTCCCAGCATGAAGCCGACCAGGGCGGTCGTGTTCGTACCGGGGTCGTAGTCAAAGAGGCCGCCGAAGGCATCGAAGAATCCGAGGTTCGCCATTCGCGGGAAGAATCGTGAGGGCGGCATCGAGACCGATACGGCAAAAATGTGATTATCGGAGGCGCGCTTGCCGAACACCTGGACGATCGCAGCGGCGGTCGTGTTCGGCGCCGGGTTCGGATCGTATCCAGCCTTGGCACCGACCGGTGTCAGGGGCGTGGTGACGCCATTGATCGTGATCGACATCGTACCGGTGCCGGCCGTGAACGGATCCGCGGCCATCGTGCCGAACTGCGTGTTGAACGTTCCGGTGACGTGCGCTTTCAGATCGAGACACGGGTAGGCAGACACCGGATCGGTCCACGTTGGACCGGCGTCGAGGGCCGCCGTCAGCGCTGCACGCCGGCCTTGAACGAATGTCCGGACGCTGTCGACCGCCGCGTGCCAGCCGGTGCCCTCGTACGCATCGGCCGCGGGCGAGATCAAGGTCTCCATCCGTTGGATCTCGGCGAGGATCGCCGACTCGCTCCACGCGGTCGTCAGCAACGTGCGCTGGCGCGCGAGGAATTGCTGGCGGGTGGCCGCAACTGCGAACAGCCGATACGCAAGCGCGCCGTTGGCAGCGACGGCGATCGGACCCGTCGTCGAACCGAGCGCACCAAACGTCGCGCCGGGCTGCATTGTGCCATCAGGGCCCCAGGGGATGAAGTCGAGCTTATCGGTCGTCGGGTCGTGATAGACGAAGAAGTTGTTGTGGTCGTTCGCGTACCCATCCCAGTGGTTCGTGAGGATCTCCATCGCCCAGAAAGTGATGAAGCGATCGAGGTCGATGTATGGGGCCAGATCGGCGACCAGCGTTGCATCCGGGGAGTTGTCGAGAACGTTCGTGAGCGGAAGTAGATCCGAACCGTCTCCGCCACCCTTGCTGTCGAACGTCCCCGTCCAGTTGTGACGAAAGTCGGAGAGCGTGCCCTCGTACAGGTTGCCGGTCCCGTCGGCGTAGTGCGACTTCGTCATGTGATGATCGAGTGACTCGACGTTGACGAAGATGCCGAGGTCACGCCCGTTGATCGTGACGTGCGCGAAGTTGCAGCGGGGCGCGACGATGCCCGCGCCAGCGAACACCTGGTAGGCGACGCACTGGCGAACCAGCGACGGGTCCTGGTGCGAGTTGTTCAGCGTGATCTTCTCGAGGCCGAGATATTCCTGACCCGCAACGAACTCGTCGAGCTTGAGCTTGAGCGACGGCTTCGTCGCGTCGAGTGAGCCGAGAAAACCCTTCTTCTTGATCCCGATGTCGGCGAACGTCGAGCCGTCGACGGTCACCGAGGCGTGGAACGTGGTGAACGGGCTCGGTGCCGGCTGCGCGAGACAGTTGCCCTCGAGCACGGACAGGATCTCGCGCGTCTGCACGCGCATCGCGTCCCAATCAACCTCCGCCATCGTGATCGCGACCTGCACGATGTGGTTGGGCTCGAATAACGGTCCTGATTGATCGACGAACGCGTCAGCGAGGATCGCGTCGGGGACACCCCCGTCGGGTGCCGGGGCGTCGGTCCCGCCCGAATCGCAACCGAGGGCGGCGAGCACCAGCAACACACATGTTCCTCGCATCACCACCCAAGCACAGCAGATTGCATGCCGATTATGAAGGAGTAAGTCCGCGAGATGACGTGTTGGAATTCGCGACACCGTCGGGTAACCCATCGTCGGTGCCGGTCGCACCTTGTTCCAGGAGGTCGGCGCGGCGCTACAGTCGGAGCATGACTGCCCCGGAGCTGCGCGCGTATCAGCGCGAAGCGATCGACGCCGTGATCGCGGCGCGGCGGCGCGGGGTGCGACGGATGGTCGTCTGTTTGCCGACGGGCGCGGGTAAGACGGTCATCTTCTCCCACCTCGCGCGGCTCGCAACGCGGCAGGTGCTGGTGCTGGCGCATCGCGAGGAGCTGCTAGGGCAGGCGGTCGACAAGCTGGCGCGTGCTCTCGAGGGTACGCGTGTCGTCGGTCTCGAGCGCGGAATGTCTCGCGCACCCGCAGATGCAAAGGTTCTGGTCGCGTCACTGCGCTCGCTTCATCCAGATCGCATCGGTAGTGTGCTCGGCGGCCGTGATCTCGGGCTCATCATCTACGACGAGTGCCACCACGCTCCCGCCGAGGACAACCTGCGTGTCTTGCGCACGATCGGTGCATTCGAGGCGGACTGGCCGGGCACGCTGCTTGGCTTCACCGCGACGACCGCGCGCGGTGACGGCAAGGGACTCGATAGCGTGTTCGAGGAGATCGTGTACTCGCGCACGCTCCCCGATCTGATCGACGAGGGCTACCTCGCCCCGCTCAAAGGCTACCGGATCGCGACCGCCGCCGATTTGACCCGCCTGTCACCCGGTGGCAGCGACTTCGCCGAGGCAGAGCTCGCTGAGGCGGTCGACATCGAGGAGCGCAATGCGCTGGTCGCACGCTCGATCCAGGAGCTCGCTCGCGATCGCCGCACCATCGCGTTCTGCGTCACCGTCAACCACGCTCGCAACCTGTCGCGTGCACTCAACCACATCGGGGTTCCCGCCGGCATCGTCCACGGTGAAATGCAAGCGGCGGAGCGGGCGACCGCGCTGCACGACTTCCGCACGGGCCGCATTCAGGTTCTCACCAACGTTGCCGTCCTGACCGAGGGCTTCGACGACCCCGGTGTGTCGTGCATCGCGATGGCGCGCCCCACACGCTCCGAGGGGCTTTACGCGCAGTGCGTTGGACGTGGCACGCGCCTCGCGGACGGAAAGCGCGACTGCCTGATCCTGGACTTCGTCGACGCGTCCGCGCTCGATCTGTGCACGCTGCCATCCCTGTTCGGCTGCCCGCGGGATCTCGATCTGCGCGGTGAGGATGCAAGCGACGCGGCACGAACGTGGGCGCAGATCCAGCTCGACTATCCCGCGCTGGAGCTCGAGGCAGGAGCACTGACGCTGCGTGACATCCAAGACCGCGCGGATGCGTTCGACCCACTCACGCTCGATGTTCACCACGAGGTCCGAGCCCTGTCGGCGAATGCGTGGTTCTCGCTCGGCCGGCACGGCGTCGGGCTTCACTTCGCGCCTTCGGCGACCGCGGTCAGCACCGTGACGGTGCTCGTCCGCGCAGCGCGTGGCAAGCGATGGGAGGTCACGCTCGATCAGCGCGTGATGGAGCGATTCTCGACACTGGAAGAGGCCGTCGAGGCGGTCGATTACGAGGTCGATCGTCGCGGTCGCGCCGCCACCGCGTCGGCACGTCACGCTGCAGCGTGGCGCCACGCACCAGCGCCGCCGGAGGTACTCGAACAGCTTCGCTCTGGTGATCGCGTTACCACGCACGCCGACGCGCTCCAGTTGCTCGTGTGGAGAGCGGTCACGCTTCGTTGACGGTGCGCGTTACTGGCAGGCGCTGCCGACGGCATTGCCCGATCCGTCCATCAACGTCGCGTTGAACGCCATCTGGCCCGGGCACGTGCCGTTGCACGTCGCGGTCGTGCAACCGTTGACGCCATCGCCAGCGCACGTGACGCCGCAGAAGCTCAGCGCGGCGCCGCCGTTGAACGAGATCTGATTGATACAGCCCGCAACGCCTGGCCCGGAATAACCCATCGCGCACATGTCTCCGGTGCCGGTCACGCACGTCTTGCTGCACCAGGGATGACTGGCGCCTTGGAGCGCGAGGCACGTGTAGTTGGCGGGGCAATCTCCCTGCCCGCTGCCGGTCCCCGCTGGCGTGCAAGGCTGCCCGAGCCCCATCGCGTTGCTGCCGCTGCCGGAGCCGGGCGCGTCGAGGAAGACCATTGCGTCGAGATCGCTGTTGGAGCCAGCGTCGCTCCGCGTGGACCCACCGCCGCCGTCGTCGCCGCCGCACGCGATGAACGTAGCGGCAGC
>JAYVWH010000092.1:0-3797 GCA_043786265.1 Kofleriaceae bacterium
TCACCTCGCCACGGCTCATCGCGGATGAGAAGAGGCCGCTGACGGTCACGTTCTCGCATCGCTACCAGTTCGAGGCGACCCCCGACACGAACTGGGACGGCGGGGTTCTCGAGTACTCGGTCGATGACGGAGTGACCTGGAGTGACATCGCCGACCTTGCCGATCCGCACTACACCGGGATCCTCAGCAGCGAAGCTGGTAACACACTCGCCGATCGGATGGCCTACACGGGTGCGAGTGCGGCATGGCCAGAGTACGAGACGGTGACACTCGATCTCGGGATGGGGCTCGCGGGCCAGCCGTTCCGGTTCCGGTTTCGCATCGGTACCGACGGGGGCACCGGTGCAGCGGGCTGGGACATCGACGATGTCGCGTTCACCGGTATCGTCGGAACGCCGTTTCCGTCGCAGGTCGCTGACGATGGCGTGTGCGCGCCTGTCGATCCGATTATCGCCGGTGGCGGCGGTTGCTGCCAGACCGGCGGTTCGTCGTCGAACGCATGGTTTGCGCTCGGCGTCCTCGGCCTGCTAGCGCGCAAGCGGCGAGCAAAGCGAACAGCGAGAGCCCGCCGCGGCTGCCGCCGGTAGCGCTACAGCCGCCGCCGCCGCTGTCGTCGCCACCACCGCCGTCGCTGCCGGTGCCGGTGCCTGGATCGTCGGTGAGGCCGAAGAAGGCAGCGGCACGCAGTGTCGAGCACACGTGAACGTCGGTGAAGTACGTGGCGGTGTGTGCGGGGCACGGTCCCGATCCGTCATCGCCGACGGCAACGGCGTGACCCATGCCGGCAATCGAATACAGCTCCACGGCAACGGTCGCGCCCGCCATGTACTGCGTGCGCGTGGCCATCGAGACCATCGAGGTCGCATCTGCCGTCTGGTCGGTGCCCCACACGTTCGTCCACTGCTTGACGAGCTCGGTGGCATTCGCGGGTGCCACCGTGGTGTCGGCGGTGCCCTGAAAGATCTGCACGCGCGGGTAGGGCCCCGCGAAGCCGGGGTCCGCGGCGCGCACGAGATCGCCCCACTGCATCGGTGTCTTCTGCGAGCCCGACGTCGACATCGTGCACGCCTGCGCCGAGCTGAAGTCGGTCGCGCAGTGATACGGAATGCCGGCCATCACGCTGCCCGCGGCGAACCGATCCGGATACGTCGCCATCATGATCGACGTGAATGCACCGCCGGCGGAGAGGCCGGTCACATACACGCGCGTCGGGTCGCTTCCATGCGCGGCGATCACGTGGTCGACCATCTGCATGACCGACAGTGCTTCGCCGCTATCGCGTGTTATGTCTGCGGGCGAGTACCAGGTGAAGCAGCCGAGCGGCTGATTAGCGGAGCGCTGCTGCGGGTAAACGACCGTGAACTGCAGCTCGTCCGCGAGCGTGTCCCAACCAGTCGCTTCCATCGACGACGCTTGCTGCGTGCAGCCGTGCATCACGACGACGACTGGCCGCCCGGCCGCGAGATCCGCGGGGGCGTGCTCGTACATGTCGAGAGCGCCGGGGTTCGAGCCGAAATCGAGGACGGGCGTGATCATGTGGCGACGCGGCCGTTAGACCACAGGTTGCGCCGGATGGGCGCGGACAACCGCTTGATCAGGGATGCCGTCGCTAGTGAGCCTGCGATCAGGCGCAGACACGCCTTTGGCGAGCGGCAGAATCAGAAAACGCCAAGGCGCCAAGCAAAAGAGAGATCTGGGGACCTGGCGACCGCCGATCAGGTCGCGCCCAAAGCTCGGGCGGCTCAGGGCAGGCAGCCCTTTTGGCCGCTGCGGTTCGCGAAGCCAGTACCTGCGTTGTACGCGGCGTTGGACCACTCGCCTTGCAACTTCCACTGGGAGCCACCGGTAAGCGTGACCAAACCATTGAAGGCCCACGCGCACTTGTCACCGTTCTCCTGGCCGGCGCTGTCGAACCAGCCGGCGCCGCGCGGGTCGGTGATTGCCTCCGCGAGCTCATGCGCCGTCACGTTCGCAACTGCGGCGAGGCCCTGCGAGTGGCCGGTCGAAGTGTCACCCGGGTCGCAGCCCGGATCTCCGTCGATGTTCGGCATGTATGCGACTTGAATCGGGTTGCCGTTGGAGCAGGTGCCCCAGCTGTGCCACGCGCAATACGAAACGTGGCCGGCGCCCGTCGACGTGAACAGGAAGTATACGGCCGCGGGATCGGGGTTTTGGCCCGCCACCGCGCACGCTTTGGCAACGGCGCTATTCGTCGTCAGTGCCTTGCTTGGGGGTTCCGATGAGGAGTCGACCACGTGAGGGATCGGCGTCACCGTTGCCGTGACGAAACCGTTGGTGCCGTCGTACTCGGTGCTCGCGCGCGCGTACGCGCTCCCGCCGTAACCGGCAAAGAACGTATCGAGGCCCGTGATCTTGTCCTTGAACCCCTGGTCGTTCACCCACGCCGAACCCCAGAAGATCGCCTGGACCTTCGACGTCGGGAGCACCGTACCGCCGTGATTCGTCATTAGCGGCGATCCGCCACCGCCGCCCCTGCTGGCTTCGCCGCGGCCCTTGAACAGATGCTCGGGCGCGCCATGCATATCGAGCTCGCCCGTCGCCGCCTGTGCGGTCGAAGTTTCATCGACCGTCGCGCTGTCATCGAGCTCGACACATGCGCCGAGCGTGAGAGGAGCCAGTACGAGAGCAGCGAGGAACTTCATGCCGCGAACGTTAGACCTGCGGCTCGTTCTCGTCGACGAGAAAGGTTTGTGAGCGCGACCCTGGCTACCCGAGCAGCCATCTCTCTCCGAGGCAGATTGCCCCGGTCGTCGCGAGCGCATACAATGTACATATGCGGCTGCGGTTCGTCTGGGACCCCGAGAAGGAGCGGCAGAACCAGAAGAAGCATGGCGTGTCGTTCGACGAAGCTTCGTCGATCTTTCACAACGCGCCATTCGAGGTGTTTCACGATCCCGATCACTCCGACGACGAGGAGCGGTACATCGCCGCGGGCTTCAGCGATCGAGCGCGACTGTTGCTAGTTGTTCACTGCGAGCGCTCGAGTGGAACCGTAATCCGGATCATCTCCGCTCGAAGGGCAACCAAGAAGGAACGTGTCAATCTGTTTGGAGGTATCGCGCGATGAGGAAAGAATACGATTTTGCTCGCCTTACCAAGGCGGAGCCCAAGTACCTGCGGCGCGCGAAGCACGCGATCACGATGCGGCTCGATCCGACGGTCATCGCGTACTTTCGATCGCTCGCGAACGACATCGGGATGCCGTACCAATCGCTGATCAACTACGTACTTCGCGAGTACGCCAACCACGGACTCGAGCCGTCAGCAAACTGGGCTCCTCGACGAAAGCGTACGGGCTGACCAGCCTACCCGGGCGTCTTGCCGACCCAGATCACGTGCTTGACGGTGCTGTTCGGTCGCGCGGGAACCCTCTGCTTGTCCACGGCGAATCCGACGCCCTTGAGGCGATCGGTGAACTTGTTGTCGTTCTCGACCGACCACACACCGAGGTGCCCACCGGACACGAGTGCGCGACGCGCCGCCATCAGGCCCTTGAATCCGTAGAGCCCCGCGTTCGCCGGTGAAGTGAATGCGTCCGGGCCGTTGTCGACATCGAGCAGGATCGCGTGGAACGGCTCACGCGTCTCGCGGATGATCCCCGCGACATCGGCGACCTGAGTCGTCACGCGCGAGTCGTCGAGCGGCTTGCCTGCGAGGTGACCGAGATGCTCCTGGTTCCACGCGAGGACCTCGGGAACGAGCTCGACGACGCGGACGATCGCGTCGGGCGCGAGCATGTCGAGGGCCGCGCGCAGCGTGAAGCCCATGCCGAGACC
>JAYVWH010000093.1:0-1819 GCA_043786265.1 Kofleriaceae bacterium
CGGTTGCCCGTGATCGTCTACACCGGTCGCGAGCTGACGCCCGAGGACAAGCAGCGCCTTCACGGTCTCGCGCAGACGGTGATCGTCAAGGACGTCACGACGATGGAGCGGTTGCTCGACGAGACCGCGCTGTTTCTGCATCGCGTGGAGGCAAACCTCCCCGAGCGCAAGCAGCGCGTACTGCGCCGCCTCGCCAAGAACGATCCGCAGCTCGCAGCGCGGAAAGTTCTGGTTGTCGACGACGATCTGCGCAACATTTTCGCGCTGACGTCGCTCCTCGAGAGCCACAAGATGAACGTCATCTATGCCGAGAACGGCAAGCGCGCGCTCGCGAAGCTCGAGGAAAACTCCGATATCGATGTCGTTCTGATGGACATCATGATGCCGGAGATGGACGGCTACCAGGCGCTGCGGCTGATCCGCGAGCGCAAGGAGTGGAAGGAGCTGCCCGTCATCGCGCTGACCGCCAAGGCGATGATGGGTGATCGCGAGAAGTGCCTCGAGGCCGGCGCGAGCGACTACATCACCAAGCCGGTCGACGCCGACCAGCTGCTGTCGCTGCTCCGCGTGTGGCTCTACACGGCGTAGGCCGTCACCACTCCGACCACGGGCCGGGCGCCTGCTGCCACTTACTCGCACCCCCCGCACGGGTCGATTACGCTCCGTGGATGCCTCGCGAGGAAGACCCAGGCCACGCCGAGACGGTCGCCATCTCCAACGACACGGTCGCGGAAGGACACGGCACGCTCGAGGGGGTCGGTGTTGGCGCGCCTGCGTCTGTGGCGTCGCCCCGGTTGAGCCTTCCGAACTACGATATTCGCGAGCTGCTCGGCCGCGGCGGCATGGGCGACGTGGTCCTCGCGCGCGACAAGGCAATCGGCCGCGAGATCGCGATCAAGCAGCTGCGCAAGGAGGCCTCGAGGGATGCCGTTGTGCGCTTCCTCCGCGAGGCGCGAATCCAGGCACGACTCGAGCATCCCGCGATCCTGCCGGTCCACCAGATCGGGACCGATGAGAACGGCCAGCCGTACTTCACGATGAAGCGGCTGACCGGCAAGACGTTCGCCGAGCAGATGGCGTGGGAGACGCCACCGCCACGCCAGCGCATGTTGCGATGGTTCGCCGAAATCTGCAGTGCGATCGATTTCGCGCACTCGCGCAAGGTGGTGCACCGCGACCTCAAACCGTCGAACATCATGGTCGGCGATTTCGGCGAGGTCTACGTACTCGACTGGGGGCTCGCGCGCGTCCTGGGTGAACGCGAGCAAATTCAGACGGACACCGGGTCCGCCGTCGATAGCGTCGATGGAATGACGCTAGCGGGCGCGATGCTCGGAACGCCCGGATACATGGCCCCGGAGCAGATCGAGGACGCGAGCAAGGTCGGTCCGCCCGCGGACGTCTACGCGCTGGGAGCGATCATGTTCGAGCTGCTCGTACGCGAGACGCTGCATCCGCGGGGGAGTGGTGCGATCGGGAGCACGCTGAAGGGTATCGAGGAGCGGCCGTCACAGCGCGCGCCGCACGCGAACGTACCGCCCGAGCTCGACGAGCTGACGTTCCGCTGCCTCGCATCGGAACCCGCTGCGCGCCCGACGGTGAAGGAGCTCGCGGAGCGGCTCGAAGGCTATCTCGACGGTGATCGCGACTACGAGCGACGTCGCGAGCTGGCGGCAACCTATGTCGCACGGGCGCGCGATGCCCTCGCGTCGGGTGATGTCGCGCGGCGTGCCGAGGCGATGCACGCGGCGGGTCGTGCACTCGCCCTCGATCCGCAGTCCGTCGACGCGGGTGAGATCGTCACGCGGCTGACGTTCGA
>JAYVWH010000094.1:0-2369 GCA_043786265.1 Kofleriaceae bacterium
CATCCCGGCGGTGTTCGTCGCGAGTCGCACGTCGCAGGGTCCCGATCCGATGACCGGTGGCCGGCGCGGTGGCGGCAGCATGATCTTCATCCACCTCACGCCGACCGGTAACAACGTCGATGGCAAGGTCGCCGATCTCGAGCTGTCGTATCGCTTGCCTGGGTCGAGCGAGACGCTGACCCAGAAGATCACGCTCGCGTATCCGAACGACCCGAGCGAGACGCCGGCCGAGACCTATCTCTCGACGCCCGAGATGGCGGAGCGCTACGCGATGTACAACGTGTTCCTCGGCATGCGGTTCGCGACCCGCGCTTACGATCGCAGCTGCGCGGCAGCGGCATTGACCGCGACCCGCGCGAACGCGGCGACCTGGAACGCAACGCACGAGGACCCGGACATCGCGGGCGACCTTCAGCTGATCGACATGTACCTCGCGAACCTGCGCGAGAACGGCCCGGTCTCCGAGACTGCGCTCGCGAGCTGCGGCGGTGACAATCCGTACACGGGCGACAACGGCTACTACTACGGCAACGACACGCAGCAGATGGCGTGCTCGGCGGGCGGCAAGTCCTCGCGAGGCTTCATGATCATCGTCCTCGGCATCGCCGTCGCAGTGCGACGCCGGCGCCGCACCTAGCTCAGGCATTTTCTGTTGCCATCGCCTGGATCGGCTCCTAAGGTCCGCCGCATGCACGCAACATACGGCATTGGTGGGCACGGGTTGTTGATGGCGATGTCGTCGGCATGCCGCGTGAAAGTCACCGAGGATGGCGAGCTCGTGATCCTGCGCGAAGACCGCGAGGTCGCACGCGTGACACCGGGCGATTTGGCGGCAAGCGCCGAGGCAACCTGGATGACCGCTGGCATCGCGCGGTTCGGCGATGGGGGCCCGATGCTCGAGCTCGAAGAGGGCGTCGAGATGGAGGCGCTGTTCGAGCGCGTGGATACGGGACTGCCGAGCGTCGAGTGGTCCGCGCTCGCAGCAGGCGTGATGGTCGCGTTGCCGGTCGGCGTGGTGCTGGTGCCCGCGGGCCCAGACGATGACGATCCGTTCTTCGAGCTCCACGCGCCGAACGGCCGTGACGAGTTCATCTCGTTCCTGCCGCGTCAGGTCCCGGCCAGCGACGTCGTGATCAACCCGGCGCCCTATCAGACGCTCGTCAATCAGGGCACGACGCGCCAGGACGGCCGCACGATCAAGTTCACCGAGTGCGCCTACGAGCACGACGGCAAGCAGTGGCGCCAGCTGTTCTACGCGGTTCCCCTCGAGCACGGCGAGACCGTCGTGATTCGTGCGCAGGCGTGCGAAGCGAACATGGACGTGCTGTTCCGCGCCGCGCGGACCGCCGCTTCGACGCTGATCCCACTCGCCTGATTTGCGGGGTCCTCGCCCCGGCGCAGCCGGGGTATACCCGAGGGATGTTCGATCCCGCGGTCTTCGCAGCCCGTCGCGACGCATACATGCAGGCGATTGGCACCAGTGGCGTTGCCATCGTGCGCTCGCTACCGGAACGGCTGCGCAACGGCGATGCGTTCTTTCCATTTCGCCAGCACTCCGACCTCATCTACCTGACGGGGTTCGTCGAGCCAGACACCACGCTCGTGTTGCGCCCCGGTGCGGAGACCGAGCGCGTGATCATGTTCGTGCGCCCGCGCGATCCGGAGATGGAGACATGGGATGGCCGCCGCGCGGGCCTCGAAGGCGCGAAGGCGACCTACGGTGCCGATGCCGCATATCCCATCGCGGAGCTGCCCGCAAAGATCTCCGAGCTGATCGCGAACTGCGAGGACCTCTACTTCAGCCTCGGCATCGACGACGCGATGGATCATCTGGTCGCGACGACGATCGCAAAGCTGCGCAAGACCGAGAAGCGCGGCAAGCGGCCTCCTCGCGCCGTGATCGATCCGCGCGTCGCACTCCACGAGCTGCGCCTGCACAAGCGCCCCGAGGAGCTCGTCGCGATGCGCAAGGCCGCTGACATCTCGATCGAAGCACACATCGCCGCGATGAAGGCAGGCAAGCCCGGCATTTACGAGCACGAGATCGAAGCGGTGGTCAACTACACCTTCCGTCGCCGCGGCGGTTCGGGGCCCGGCTACGCGACGATCGTCGGTGCGGGCGCGAACGCGACGATCCTCCATTACATCGAGAACAAGTGCGCGATCGCCGAGGGTGACCTCGTGCTCGTCGATGCGGGTTGCGAGTACGACCACTACACTGCGGACATCACGCGCACGTGGCCCGCGTCCGGTCGATTCTCCGCGGTCCAGAAGCGCGTCTACCAGATCGTGCTCGACTGCCAGGTCGAAGCGATCGAGATGATCAAGCCGGGCGTCACGCTTGACGAGATCCACAACCACTGCGTGCG
>JAYVWH010000095.1:0-3423 GCA_043786265.1 Kofleriaceae bacterium
GCGGCTCATCGCCGCCGGGATGCTGACCACCCAGCAACTCGGCCAGCGCCTCGGCGTCGAGCGCACCACGATCGGTCGATGGCGCCGGCAGGGCCTCGTCGGGGCGCGCATCTGCAACGACCTCGGGGAATGTCTGTACTGGCCGCCGAAACAGCTTCCATCCCCGACGATCGGGCCGAAGTCGGTCTCCGTGGGCAAATCCACTGCGCGAGGTGCAATGTGAAAGACGCTCCTTCCGCGACGACCTGCGGGTGTGCCCCCGCTGCGCCGGTCCCGTGCGGGTCCTCGCCGCCATCACCGACCCCGCCGTCGTCGCCGCCATCCTCACCCACCTCGACCTCCCCACCGAGCCACCCCCGGTCGCCGCCGCGCGCGCCCCGCCCCAGGTCCCCTTCTGACCCGGCGGCTCCGACCCGCACCCCGACCTCGACGCCTACGATCCTGCGTAGCGCCCGCGCCTCCCCTCCGTTCCTACCTGCGCAGGCACGTGGCAGGCCCCCGGCTCGTCCGCGGCCGCCCCTGCGCCCCGAACTACGCGTTTCCGACCGGGCCGAGACGACCCGCGGCCATGCCCCCGAGCTCGCGACCGCACCCGCCGGCGACCAAATCGCGTTGATGCGCCCTATGCACTTCCACCGTCCGACTATGTTCCGCTCGATGTCTTGGACGACTGGGCCTTCGGCCCGGCAGAAGATATCGTGGGCGCGCTTCTCGCCGGTATGCGCCGGGGTGTTCTGGTAGAAGTCGCTGATGTTGATCCCACCAACGAAACCTATTGTCCCGTCGATAACGAACGTCTTCTGGTGGTAGGACGCCGGCGATATCGTGAGAGCGGGGGACGAGATCATCTTCAACTTGCTCCTCTTTAGCGTCACGTACTTCCAGATCCCGGGAGAGTTCTCGAGACCTTTCAGCTTGGCCTTGTTGAGCTCGGCGATGACGCTCGGCAAGACGAAGTCTGGCAAGCAGATGAGCAAACGCTGGTTGAAGAAGAAGCTCAAAGGCGCGATGGCCAAGAAGAGCTGCAGCCCGCAGGACCAGGCCGACATTCAGGCAGCTCTCGACGCGGTGGAGGGAAACCCGCCTAACGCGGGCAAGCTCCAGATGGCGGTAGTCCATCAGCCTGTCAGGTGGTAGGGGTGACAAACGCCGGCGGTCCGGGAAGGTGACCTCGAAAAAGGTCGACCTCGTCGGTGATACCAAGGTGAAACTCGGACCCAAGAAGCCCGTCCCATGAACCATCTGATTCCTCCCGAAGGTCGCGCCTTGTTCTATCGAATCGTCGAGATCGAGCTCAAGAACCGCTCAAAGGTCGATCCCAAAGAGTCGATCGAGTCGCAGAGCGACGATTTCTTCGGCCTCGAGCAATACTTCTCGATTCTGGGTCTCGCGACCCTCGATTTAGAGTTCCCTGCGACATCAGCTCAGCACTTGTTTGCCGAGTCGGGTTTCGCGGGGATGCTCGCCGTGCGCGGCGAAGAGGATGTCCCTCCGGTCGACCAGCTGAAGACCTTCTTCGGGCTCTTCGTGGCGGGCGACCAGAAGCGATTGCAGGAGCACTCGGAGAAGGTGGTGGAGATCGGCTCGGAGAAGAGGCGATCCGAAGATCCTCACGTGCAAGGGCTGGCGCTGGCGCTGGCGGCGTCGGTCCTCGACGATTCGAAATTGGTCAAGGCCGCGCTGGGACAGGCTATGCAGGCAGCGGCGAAAATCACCAAGCCCAAATCGCGCCAGGGCTGGGCGGCGGCGATGAATACGCTGGCTGAGGCTGCATTGCTGGCCAAGCCCGTGGACCTCTCCCCTGGCCTGAAACAGCTGGCGCAAGACACCCGCGCGTGGTTCGGACGCGCATCAGATATCGAGGATCAGAACTTCGAGTCCTATCTCGCACGAATGCCGCTCGCATTCGCTGCGCGGGCGCGGGCGCGTGGGTTCAAGTTGCCCAAGACCAATCCTCACCCGTGCATGGTCATCAGCATTCTCGAGCTCGAACCCATGAAACCGCTCGCACACCCGTGGCACACGTTCTCCCAGCCTGACGCGAAGCTCGTCAAAGCGTTTGCGAAGGCATTGGCCCTGGAAGACGCAGAGCCTGCCAAGGGAAAGCACTGACAGTCATCGACCGAATCAACGGAGGATGAGGAGAGGATAGGGAGGATAGGCGAGTCCATGCGGATTTTGGAGCCCGCGAACGCAGCCGGGCTTCGCGAGACCGGAGCCGGTAGGACCGAGGGCGTGCAACGAGTGTAAGGCAGCCGACCGAGGAGGATAGGCGGTTCGATGCAGGTTCTCGGCGATGTGTGTCTCCAGCGGGTACACACGAAGCGTCGGCGGAGCGATGCCTGCGAATCCAAGAACGTCGTCGGCTACGATCGTGTCCGGTTCACCAAAGATCGGATCGCCGAACGCGACATCGACACCGAACCGCTGACCGTAGATCTTGCCGGCAAGACTACACTCCGCACGAAACCGAAGTCCGTCGTATTTCATCCCCTCGGCCTCGATCTCGGGATGGTCGGCGTCTGGCACGATTTCGAACGTCAGGAAGTCGTCCAGATCGAGCCGGGCGGCTTGCTGTAGCCGCGAGAGGAGATCACTGCTGCGACCGATCAGCCGAAGGTCGACGTCCTTCGTCGTTCGCGCGCGGTCGATCCGCAGTTCGAGCGCCATTCCACCCTTGAGCGTCGCCGCATCCCCGAACACGGATGCGATCCGCGCGAGAAACCGATCGAAGACGACGAGCTGGCGCGTGCGGGCAACGATGAGCCCCTTCGGCGTTCGCTCGCGGATGCGGTGCTCGAGTGCTTCTTTGAAAGAAGTCGGGTTGTCGTACGTCCTCGTGCTCACGCGGCAAGTCCTCCGAACCCACGAAGAGCCCGCTTGACCTCACTCAGATCGTCCTTCGCCACGATCCCGCGGCGTACTGCTTCCCGCGCTGCTTGTCGAAGCAGGTCGGGCGCGAGCTTCTCGTGAGCGCAGTCGTTCAGCGTCTGTCGCGCCGACGTCGCCGGTACGGCGCCGAACCAGGCCCGCTCTCGCTTTGGGATGTCGCCGTGATGGATGACCACACCAGGCGGGACGCGCAGCCGTCGCTTCTGCCACGACGATGGAAGAGAGAGGTGGGCCTTGGCTGGGAGCACGTCGGAGAGTCCGTGCAGCGCGAGCGCTGTCTGATGCGAAAAGACTCCGCGCCTGTCGGACCAGAGCCAGACGACCACTAGCTCCTCGTGTTCTCCCGCCGGAAAATGCACGAGTCGGTACACACCTCGCCGAGCGCGAGACACGCGTCCCGCGTCGATGTGCTTGAGGAGTAGCTGGGACGAAAACCCGGCAGTGGCGGCATCACGCGTGGTGAAGTAGCCGTGCTGGCTGCTGGCTAGCTCGTAGAGGCGGTCCCAGTTCGGGCCGGATGCACTCACGCAC
>JAYVWH010000096.1:0-6288 GCA_043786265.1 Kofleriaceae bacterium
TGCTGCTGCACGTCGAGTTGCACACGGTGCAAGCGCCGCTCGGGGCGTTGTAAGGGCAGGTCGACTCGGTGATCGCGTTACCATCGTCGCAGATCTCCGGCATCGCCTGGACGTTGTCACCGCACACGTTGCCGGTCAGGTTGGGCTCGACGGTGTTGCAGTCGGCACTGCACAGCGTGCAGGTAGGGATGCCGTAGGGGCACATCGTCTCGTTGTTCGTGTTGCCATCGTCGCACGCCTCCGTGTTAGACGGGCCAGTGCCCTCCTGGTCACGGAACCCGTCGCCGCACACGTTGGTGTGACACGTCGCCGTGCAGTTCTTGTCCGGGCCGTTGCCGGTGGTCAGCGCGTTATCGCAATCCTCGACCCCCGCGCGGATCTTGCCGTCTCCGCACGTGGCGAGCATGCAGTTCGGGAGACATGCGTCGGTGTCGGACGGGTTGTTGTCGTCACATTGCTCCCCTGTCTCGATGATGCCGTTGCCGCAAGTCGGCGTCGTGCAGCCCGTGGTGCAGCCGTCCAGGTTGTTCGCGTTGCCGTCATCGCACAGCTCGGTGGCGCTCACCTTGCCGTCGCCGCAGATATTGAACTTGCAGTTATTGCGGCACGCATCGCCCGAGTCGGCGATGTTCCCGTCGTCACACTCTTCGAGTGCCGTTCGGTTGACCTTGCCGTCGCCGCACATCGGCGTGGACTTGGTGCAGTCGATGTTGCACGTGGCGGTCTCGCCCGGCGTGCCCATGACCGTCGTCGTACCGGTACCGTCACATTGTTCGCCGTTGTTGATGATGCCGTCGCCGCAGTTCTCGAACTTGCACGACGACGAGCAGCCGTCGCCATTGTTGAGGTTGAAGTCGTCGCAAGCTTCCAGATTCTCGCGCACGCCGTTGCCGCAGGTCGGCATCGTGCACTGGTTCGAACAGTTGTCGATCGTCATGGAGAACCCGTCGTCACACTGCTCGGTGTGGATAGGGCCCAGCGTGTTGGGGTGCGTGTCCCCGCACACGTTGACGTGGCAGGTCGACGTGCAGTCACGGTTGTCCGCGTTCATCGCCGTACCGTCGTCGCACTCTTCGCCCGCCGCATTGTTGATCTTGCCGTCGCCGCACATCGCGGTGACCGGGCAAACGGTGGCGTTGCAGGTCGTGCAATCGAGGTTGCAAGTGGCGGTCTCGACGAAGTTGAGCGAGGGGTCGCATTGCTCGACGCGCGCGCCGGACGTCTGCACGACGCCGTCACCGCACCTGTTGAGCTTGCACGTCACGTTCGTGCAGTCGTCGAAGTTGTTGGTGTTGCCGTCATCGCACTCCTCGAGCGGCGTGCCATCGATGTCCTTGTCGATCGCGCCGTCGCCGCAGCCGGTCCCCCCTTGGCAGTCGGCATTGCAGCCACCAGGTGCGGAGCCGTCGTCGCACTTCTCGTTGATGTCTCGGATACCGTTGCCACACACCTCGTTCGAGTTGCAGTTACCGGAGCAGCCGTCGCCGGGGACGGTGTTGCCGTCATCGCAAACCTCGGTCACGTCGCGGATGCCGTTGCCGCACACCTCGACCGACGTGCAGTCCGCCGCACAACCATCGCCACCCGTGGTGTTGCCGTCGTCGCACAGCTCGCCGGCTGCCGCATTCAGCGTGCCGTCGCCGCAGACCTCGCGCGAGCCGCAGTTCGCGGCGCAACCGTCACCGTCGAGGATATTGCCGTCGTCGCAGACTTCATTGCTCTGGACGATGCCGTCACCGCAGTCGTTGTTGAGGCACACCGCCTGGGCGGCAGCGCACTTGGTGCCCTCGGGGCAGGTGATACCGCTCTTGCACTCGGTTGCGTTGGGCGAACCCGCGCACGCGACGAGCAGGACGGACAGGACGAGGAAGCGTGTGATGCGCATCAGAAGTGACCCTGGACCATCGCGCCGGCGACGTTCGGTGTAATGACTGGAATGACCGAGACTGCGGGATCCTTCTCCTGCAGGTCTTCGGGACGGATCTGGTACGCCTGCGGCCGGTTGAGGATCGCGAGCACGACGCCGGTCGCGACCGCCACACCGGCAACGCCGTAGGCAACGTAGCCGAGGTCCCGCTTCGCATCGCCGCTATCGCGCGTGCTCGTGAGCTCCGACGTGGTCGGGCAGCCCGCGTTGTTCATGTTGCAGGCGGAAACCGCCTTGTCGTACTCGTTGTACGACGAGCGCGCCGCCAGCTCGAACACGACGCCGAGCGCACCTACAGCCACGCCAGCGCCGAGCACCGCGTAGGGCATCCACGTCGCCTGCCAGCGCCGGTTGTACCGGGTCAGCTCCTCGGACGTGTAGAGCTTGAGCTCGATGCGGAAGTTCTCGGCCGGGCCGATGAACGGCGCGTTGATGCGCGTCGTGTAGCCCTGCTTCTCGGCGACAAATGTGTGCTTGCCGATGCGCACGCGCGCCTTGAACGTCCCCGGCGCGACGAACGCTTCCTTGCCGTCGACAGAGACCTTCGCGCCGACCTTGTCGCAGCTGACCTGGATAGTCGCGATCTGCTTCTGCAGCAGCAGCATGTACTCCTTCGCGTGCTCGAACTTGTCCTTCTCCAGCGGGGCCTCGCCGAACACGATCGATTTCTCGAGGTTCTCGAACGCCTCGATCGGCTGATCGACGTTCATCAGCGCGAGCGCGAGGTTGTAGTGAATCGCGGGATGCTTCCAGTGCGTCAGCGCGTCCTTGTAGGTCTCGCTGGCACGCGCGAACAGACCGTCGTTGAGCTGCGCGTTGCCCTCGCGGAACTTGGTCAACGCGAGTTTCTGCTCCGCCGGCGCGACCCCTGCAGCCCAGGGCCGGTCGCCGGCTCCGGTAGTCTGTAGATTTTCATCGGTATTGGCCTTCTCGCCCGGCGTCGGCGTTGCCGGCGCGGGCTGTGGCTCGCCACCAATCGGTTGCGCGAACGCAGCCGTACCGCTCAGCAAGATGCCGAGCATCACCCCAATCGCTTTGGTCATAACTAGGTCCCCGCTACTTGAGATCGTCGACGATCGGACTACCAATTTGTGTCTGCAGGCGCTTCACGCGCTGCTGCTCTTGCTTGAACAACGCCTCGACCTTGGCCTTTTCGGCTTCGACGGCCTTCTTGGCGTTGACAGCCTCGCCCTCCGAGATCTCGGCGGCCGCCCTCGCAGATTTTGCGCGCGCCTCGGCCAGCTTGCTCTCCTGCAGCGCGAGCTCGAGCTCTGCGTTCTTCTTCGCAAGGTCGTCCTGCGCCGCACCGAGCTGGACCGTTGCGACCTGCTTGGCTGCTTCGGCCCGTGCCTTTTCAGCCTCGGCCGCCGCCTTCTCGGCTTCGGCCTGCTGGCGCTCGAGCTCCTTGCGCTTCATCGCCTCGAGGTTGTCTTCCGCCGACTTCCTCAGGTTGACGGCCTCCGTCTCCTTCGCGATCGCGAGCGTCGCCGCCTTGCGCGCCTCACCCCGCGACTTCTGGATCACGACGAGCGCGACCATCGATGCGATGACGAGCGCGCCGAGACCCACAAAGGCGCCGACGACGGCCGTCCGCTTGCGCCGTGCGACGGCCTTCTCGTACTGGATGATCTCGTCGAGGAACGCGGTCTCGACGTCCGACAGCGTGCCCTTGTAGCGAATGCGGAACTTCTTCGCTTCTTCAGCCGTGTCGCCGCGCCACAGCAAGTCCGGCGAGCGGCCCTTGCTGTTCCACTGGCGTGCTGCCGTGCGCAGCTGATCGACGAGCGCGGCATCTTCCTGCGTCTCGTCGAGCCAGCGCCGCAGCGCCGGCCAGTTGTTGATCAGCGACTCGTGAACGATCTCGACCGTCGAGCCCTTGCCACCGTCGAGGTTCTGCACGACCAGCAGGCGTGCATCGACCATCTGATTGACGAGGTACTGGACGGCGCCTTGCTCGCGTGACAGCTCGTTGAGCTCGTCCATCGGCACGATCGCGCGAGTACGCTCCGGCGTGACGAGCCGCAGCAGCACCGCGCGCATGAGACCCTGCTTCGCGGGACCGAGCTCCTGGATCACGTTGTCGGCGTGGCTGGCCAGTGCACCGGCGACGCCGCCCATGGCCTCGTAGCTCGCGTTCGTGAGCATGCGGCGACCGGCGTCACGCGTCTCCCACAGCTTGCTCGCGGCGAACTGGAGCAACGGCAATGCACCGGGCGTGGTCTCCAGGTGATCGAGCATGTCCTCTGCGATCCGCGGCGTCTCGAATCGATAGCCGGCGAGATCGGCGGGCTGCAGGATCGCTTCGCGCAGACCATCGCGGTTTGGTGCCGCGAGGAAGAACAGACCCTGCGTGAGCTCGGCGAGGAACGTTTGATCCTCGGCGACGCGATCGACGAAGTCCGAACGGATCGACAGCACGACGCGCAACGGGCTCGTCGCATCGTCGGCGACGGCCGACAGCGCCTGCGTATATGCCGCACGCTCCGCGGGATCGGGAACGAGGGTGTAGAGCTCCTCGAACTGATCGACGAACAGCATGATGCGCTTGTTGTCGCGCCGTGCGCGGGCACGCAGCACCTGACCGAGGTGACCCGGCTCGATGCGCAACCGATCGGAGAGCTTGGATTGCTCGGCGAGCTCCTCGTTGACGTTCGTCGCCGTGCCGACCATCGGCGCGACCAGTGCGGCGAGCGCGTCCATCGGCTTGCGGCCGGGGCGGGTGACCAGAGTCTCCCACTGCTCACCCGAACGCTTGAGCGCGGGGACGAGACCGGCGCGTACGAACGACGACTTGCCGACGCCCGAGCTGCCGACGACGCCCATCAGCGGGCGGTCGCGAATGCGCGTGACCATCGCCGCGATCTCGCGGTTACGGCCGAAGAACTTGCCGGCATCGTTCTCCTGGAACGACGACAGACCCGCGTACGGGCTCTCGTCGATCTGAAGCTCCTGTGTGCGCCGGCCAGGCAGGAACTTCTCGATCGCGCGGAGCAGCTCGGTGACGCTCTGAGGGCGCTGTGCCTTCTGCTTCAGCAAGCAGCGATCGACGATCTGGATCAGCTCCTTGGGACAATCCGGCGGAGCGGCCTCGGCCATCGACGGCATCGGGAGCTCGAGCATGGCGGTCACGACGAGCTGGTTACCGTCGAGCGGCGCGAGCGGATGCTTGCCGCAGATCATACGGTGCAGCAGGATGCCGCACGCCCACACATCGGTGAGGTGATCGATCTCGATGCCAATGCCCCACTGCTCGGGGGACATGTACTTCAGCGTGCCCATGATGGTGCCGACACGCGTGAGGCTCGAGTTCGATCCCGTCGCGAGCTCGAGCGGGCTCGGGATGCGGATCGCGGGCGTCGACATCGCATTCGCCGACGGGATGAGGGGCTGGTTCGTAGGCTCGAGGACTTTGGCGATACCGAAGTCGAGCACTTTGATCGTGCCGCCCTCGGTGATGAAGATGTTGTCGGGCTTGAGATCGCGGTGAACGATGCCCTGGCCGTGCGCGACCTCGAGGGCTTTCAACGTCGCGACCATGACCTCGACCGCGCGCGAGTACGGCAGCTTGCCGCCGTCCTTGATCTGCGCGGTGAGCGGCTTGCCCGAGAGGAACTCGAGCACCATGTACGGCGCGGCCACGTGCTCGCCGACCTCGTAGATGACGACGATGTTGTCGTGCTGACAGCGTGCGGTCGCGCGGGCCTCGACGAGGAAGCGCTGCGTGAGCTCCACCGACTGAGTCGTGAGGAACTTGATCGCGACGCGGCGGCCAAGCTTGAGGTCGCGAGCGACCCAAACCTGCCCCATGCCGCCTTCGCCGATCATCTTGATCAGCTCGTACTGATTGATGCGCACGCCGGGGTGCGGCTGCGACGACACCATGTGAACGCCAGTGACGCCGGCCGAGTCGGGCGTCGAGCCCGGAGCGCTGCCGGGCGAGCTACCACCCGACGTACTGCCGGGCGTGTCCCATAACGATGCGGGCGTGATGCCCGACGGTCCTTCGGACGGACGACGCGCGCGGCCCGATGGGTTTACCGTCTGCTGCGCAACAGGCTGGGGTAGGGGCGTGCCGTGCGGCAGCGTCGGCGGATTGGGCGCGGGGCCCGACGGCGCGAGCATCATCGTCGCGGCCGACGAATTGCCCATCGGCGGCGGATTCGTCTGCTGCTTGTTCGGCACCTGCACGACCGGCTGGTGATACGCAGCCATCGGCGTGACGTTGACGCCGGGCATGGTCGGGCGCTTCTTGCCACCGACTTCGCCTGCGTGCGCACCGGGAATCACGACCGTGCGCTGGTCGGGTTTGGCAGGCGACGGAACCTTGACCGCACCGCTGCTCTCGCTGCGGCCGTCGATCG
>JAYVWH010000097.1:0-4215 GCA_043786265.1 Kofleriaceae bacterium
AGGTCGCGTGCGAGGTCGACGATTTTCACCGGCTCGCCCATGTCGAGGATGTAGATCTCGCCGCCCTCGCCCATGGCACCCGCCTGCAGGACGAGCTGACTCGCCTCGGGAATCGTCATGAAGTAGCGTCGCATCTCGGGATGCGTGACAGTGATCGGTCCGCCCTTCGCGATCTGCTCGCGAAAGATTGGGATGACGCTGCCCGAACTGCCGAGCACGTTGCCAAAGCGCACCGTGACGAACTTCGTCGGTGACTTGCGCGCCAGCGCCTGCAAGTAGATCTCGGCGATGCGCTTCGTCGCGCCCATCACCGATGTCGGATTGACAGCCTTGTCTGTCGAGACCAGCACGAACCGCTGCACGCCGTACTTGTCTGAGATCTCACCCAGGATCCGCGTGCCGCCGACGTTGTTCTTGACGGCCTCGCACGGATTCCACTCCATCATCGGCACGTGCTTGTGCGCGGCGGCGTGGAATACGAGCTCCGGCTTCGTCGCCGCGAATACCTGCTCCATGCGAGTCGCGTCGCACACGTCGGCGATGCACGGCTCGATCGGCACCTGCGGGAAGGCCTGCGTCAGCTCGCGATGGATCTCGAACAGCGAATTCTCGTATCGCTCGACGAGCACGAGCCGGCTCGGGCCGAAGCGGGACACCTGCCGACACAGTTCGCTGCCGATACTGCCCCCGGCACCGGTGATCATAACGACGCGACTGCTGATGCTCGAGCCGACGACCTCCTCGTCGAGCTGCACCGGCTCGCGCCCAAGCACGTCTTCGATCGCAACTTCGCGAATCCGCGACAGATTCACCTTCTCGCCGACGATCTCGTAGATGCCGGGGATGATCTTCGTTTCGAGCTCCGCATCGCGGCAGAGCTCGGTGATGCGACGGATCTGGTCGCCCGGCGCGTTCGCGATCGTGATCAGCGCGCGCCGGGCGTGCTTGCGCTCGGCGATCATGCGCACGTCCGACGTACGGCCGAGCACCCGCAGGCCGCCGATGCTGGTGCTCAGCTTGCTCGGGTCGTCGTCGAGAAAACCCACCGGCTGCAGGCCCAGGTCAGGCCGATTCATGATCTCGCGCGCCACCATCACGCCGGCTTGGCCCGCACCGATCAGCAGCACACGGTGGCGCTCGACGCCCGCATCGTTCTGCTTCCGATCGGAGGCCTCGCCCTGGAGCCGTCGCACTGCGCGGATACCGACGAGCCCGAGGAACGAGAGCGCGAAGTTCATCGCGATCACGCCGAGCGGAATCATCACGATCTCGAGGTGACGTCCGACGAGCGGGACGGCCAAGCGCACGCCGAGGAGCACCGCATTCGCAGCAGACACCGCGGTCAGCACGCGGGTAACGTCGCCGATGTTGATATAGCGCCACGACAGCCGCGGTACGCCAAACCCCGCGAGCGAGGCGTACTGCAGGATCACTGCGTACGGCCACGTCGCCAGCAGCACTCGGAACCATGACGCCGAGATCGAGAACTCGAGTCGGAACAGGAACGCGAGCCAATAGGCGAGCGACAGAATCGCGACATCGAGTGCGATCTGAACGGACCTGTTCAACAGCCGTAGCGGCATCGGTGGAGTTAGTGCAAAGGTCGGGAGCGGTTGTTCACGCTTGATACCCCAAAAGCGGAGCGTTTATGCAGGACATCGTCATCGTCGGGGTCGGCGGCCTCGGCCGAGAAATTGCTGAATGGATCGAGGACATCAACGATGTTCACCCCACGTTCCGGATCCTCGGTTTTCTTGATGACGATGCCACCAAACATGGGACGAAACGCCACGATCTTCCCGTGTTGGGTGACTGTGATTGGCTTGCCGAGCGCTCGCGCACGGTCGCGACCGCCATCGGCGTAGGGAACCCGGCCCCCAAACGACGCGTGGTGGACCGCCTCCGGGCGCATTCCGCGGGGTTTCCTCCGATCATTCACCCGAGTGCCATCATTGGACGCTACGTGGAGGTCGGTGAAGGGACCGTGATCTGTCCCGGGGTGATCGCAACCACGGACATCCGACTCGGTGCATTTGTCACGCTGAACTTCGACCTGACGATCGGCCACGACGCAATCGTCGAGGATCTCGTGACGCTCTCGCCGGGCGTGCACATCTCCGGCGACGTGAAGGTACGCGAAGGCGCGGAGCTTGGCGCGGGCGCCGTCACGATCCCGTCCGTCGAGATTGGCGCGTGGAGTGTCGTTGGCGCAGGCGCTGCTGTGACGCGCTCGCTGCCCGCGAACTGCACCGCCGTTGGAGTTCCGGCGCGCGTTATCAAGACGCGCAAGCCGGGCTGGCACACGTGATCAACGAAATGGCGTCGCGTACGCGGGAACGTCGACGTCGGGCTCGCCGATCTGCTCGGGATCCATGAACGGCTCGCCGTCGGTCGGATCGTCGAGCTCGGGGCGGTCGACGCTGGTATTCGACTCTTGCTTGTACAGCTCGAGCTCGCCAGCGCAGCCGTCCGCTTCGCCACGGAGCTTCTTCACTGCGAGGCCGACCTTGTTCATGTCATCAAGAGCGCCTTGCGAGGCGATCTGGCTCACAGCCACTGCGTCTAGCTGCAGTACGGCGGCGTCGAACAGGTTCTGCTGGGCCTTGAGCTGCACCATCTTGTCGTTGATGCACGTCAGCTTGATCACATCCTTCTCCTTACGGGCAACTGCCTGAAGGTGAAGGACATGGCGGTTATCGGCCTCGATCTGCTGGCGGGTCGAGTCGACCTTGGCCTGTATATCCGCGGACAGCGCGTTTTGCCCCGTTGACTGGGCTTCCACCACGGCCGCCGTGAGCAGCGCAGCGAACATCGCGTATTTTGCTAGCGATTTCATGGGGGTGGATCGACTGAGGTGAAAGGTACGTGAATCTAGGTGCTCAGTCAATTGCCGCTCGGTAAGACGCTCGCGAGACTAGCAGCGTTCACGCGAATTTGGCATGAACTCCGCGTTGCCACTCAGCATCCAATTGCCTGCCATGCGATGGGTCGTCCTGCTCTTCCTGCTCGTTGCGGCGTGCGGGGACGACCCCCCGGTCGTTTACCCGACTGTCGCACCGTTCGACGATACCAAGCTCAAGATCGGGCCCGGCGACAAGCTCGAGCTCGTCGTCTTCTATGGCGACCACGAAGCAAAGCAAACTTACACGCTGGACTCCTCCGGCCAGATGGAGGTTCGTTTCATCGGCACGGTCTCGGCCGGCGGCAAGAGCGTGCGTGACGTGCAGGAGGAGATTCGCACGCGGCTCGCCGACGGCTACTTGCACGACCCGGTCGTGCAGCTGACGGTGGTCGAGATCAACTCGCTCAAATGCTTCGTGTTAGGTCAAGTCTCACGCAGCGGCACCATCAAGTTCACGATGGGCATGACAATCGTTGAAGCGATTGCTCAGAGCGGCGGGTTCACTCCGCTGGCGCGCAAGAACATGGTGAAGGTCACGCGCACGCACGCGGGCAAGAAGGAAACGTACAAACTTCCGGTCGAGATGATCAGCGAAGGCAAGCGTCCCAACTTTCCGATGATGCCGGGCGACGAGGTCTTCGTCCCCGAACGCCCGTGGTAGCGATGCGACCGCGCGACCCGGTCCTCGCGCTGGCTGGACTCGCTGCACTCGCGGCGTCGGTCCTCCTGATCGGCGGCGTGCTGCGCTGGACGCAAGCAATCGTCGCCGTCCTCATTGCGGTCGCAATCGGAACGTCTGCGCTCTCGCGACGATCATTCGCGCGCGTCTCGCCCCTCGTCGCGATCCTCGTCGCCGGCGCGGTTCTGACCGCGTTGCAGTTGATCCCGCTTCCGTCGGGGTTAGCGAACGCCCTGGTCCCGATGACCGAAGCGCTGCGCTCCGATGGAGCCGACCTCATCCACGTCGCGCCGTGGCGCGCGGCGACGGCGGATGCAGGTGCCTCGATCAACCAGGTGATCTACTTCCTGACGCTACTGGGCATCGCGGTGGTTGCGCTGCGCATGGCGACCTTGGAGCGCGGCCGGTACCATATCGTCGTCGCAGTCACCGGCCTGTGTGGCTTGGTCGCGCTCATCGCGGGCATTCACCGCCTGTTCAGCCTGACCGCGCTCTACGGCATCTATCAACCCACGTCTGTGAACCCGCAGCTCGTCGCTCCGCTGCTCAACGGCAACAGCCTTGCGTGTCTCATGGGCGTCGGCGCGATGCTCGCCATCGGGCTCGCCGCGCATCGCAAGCAGCCGCCCTGGTT
>JAYVWH010000098.1:0-2322 GCA_043786265.1 Kofleriaceae bacterium
CCAGCGCCGCGCGCTCCTCGACTACCTGAAGAAGTCGAGCCTCGCTCGCTACAAGAAGCTGATCGAGACTCTCGGCCTCCGCCGCTAGTACTGGAAGGCGATCGGCTTGGGCGCTTCGTTGCCCATGCCGCCCCAGCACAGGATATCGCCCGCCTTCGTGACCGCGCACATCCCCGTGATATCTGCGCCTATATCGATGGCGTCAGCAATGCCAGCAAGACCACCCGCGCCATGAGCTTCACGTCGAGGAAACCCGGCGTGTCCGCCTTCATGGCTACAACGCTAACATGGCTTGGCTTTGGCAAAACCCTGTGCAATAACGGCCCCCGTTAGACAACAGGTAGCGTCGACGAGCTCAGTGATCGCACTGGTTTGATCGTTCAGTCGAGTGTCCCTACAGCAGGGACGTTGGACCGAGGGTTCAGGCCAAACGACACGACCCGGCGGCGCGAATTTCGGACATCGAAAGGTTCGCACAATGGGTTTTGTTCGTGAAACCGCCACGGTTGGCGGCAAAGAAATCACTATCGAGACGGGCAAGTGGGCCAAGCAGGCCTCGGGCTCCGTCGTCATTCGCTGTGGCGAGAGCATGGTTCTCGTCACCGCAGCCGGGTCGGCGCAACCGCGCGACATCGACTTCATGCCGCTCACCTGCGAGTACCAGGAGAAGTTCTACGCGACCGGCAAGATTCCGGGCAGCTTCTTCCGCCGCGAGGGCCGCACCACCAACGCAGAGATTCTGATCTGCCGCCTGATGGATCGCCCGATTCGCCCGCTGTTCCCCAAGGGCTGGTTCATCGACACGCAGATCATCGCCAGCGTGGTCTCGTTCGACAAGGTCAACGCAACGGACGTCCTCGCGATGACCGCCGCGTCGTGCGCCGTTCACCTCTCTGACCTCGTCTGGGCGGGCCCGCTGGCCGCCGTTCGCGTCGGCCGCATCAACGGCGAGTTCGTCGCGAACCCAACGTTCGCCGAGCGCGAGCATAGCGACATGGACATCGTCGTCGCGGCCAGCAAGGACGCGATCATGATGGTCGAAGGCGAGATGAAGGAGCTGCAGGAGGACACCGTCATCGACGCGCTCCTGTTCGCCCACGCAGCGATCCAGCCGCTGATCGAGATGCAGGACCGCCTGCGCGCAGCCAACGGCAAGCCGAAGCGCGCGTTCACGCCGCCGGTCACGGACGAGACCCTCGCTGCCAAGATCAAGGAGCAGGGCTGGGACAAGCTCAAGGCGGCGATGACGATCAAGGACAAGCACCAGCGTCGCGATGCGACGTCGGCGCTCCACCACGATCTGCGCACGAGCTTTACGGCCGAGGGGCAGCCGTGGGCCGGCAAGTCAAAGGACGTCGACGCGGCGTTCTCCAAGCTCACCAAGAAGTGGGCGCGCGGTCACACGCTGTCGACGCGCAAGCGCATCGACGGTCGTGACCCCGACGAGATCCGTCATATCTCCGTCGAGACCGGCGTGCTTCCGCGCGCGCACGGGTCGGCGCTGTTCACCCGTGGCGAGACCCAGGCGCTTGTTGCCGTGACGCTCGGCACCAAGTACGACGAGAAGAAGCTCGAGAACCTGATGGGTGACTCGAAGCGCACTTTCTACATGGACTACAACTTCCCGCCGTTCTCGACGGGTGAAGTGAAGATGCTGCGCGGCCAGTCGCGCCGCGAAGTCGGTCACGGCTTCCTCGCCGAGCGCTCGGTCGAAGCGATCGTTCCGATCTACGAGGACTTCCCGTACACGATTCGTGTCGTGTCGGACATCCTCGAGAGCAACGGCTCGTCGTCGATGGCCTCGGTCTGCGGCGGCTCGCTCGCGCTCATGGACGCCGGCGTTCCGACCAGGGCACCCGTCGCGGGTATCGCGATGGGTCTCATGAAGGAAGGCGATGACTACGTCATCCTCTCCGACATTCTTGGCGACGAGGATCACCTCGGCGACATGGACTTCAAGGTCACTGGAACCCGCCGTGGCATCTGCGCGCTGCAGATGGACATCAAGGTCGACGGTCTGACCCGCAAGATCCTCGAAGAGGCACTCGAGCAGGCCAAGCGCGGTCGCATCCATATTCTCGAGAAGATGGATGCCGCGATCTCGCAGGCTCGTGACGAAGTCTCGATCTACGCACCGCGCATCGTCACGGTGCAGGTGAAGCCGGACAAGGTCCGCGACATCATCGGCCCCGGTGGCAAGACCATCCGCGCGATCCAGGAGCAGACCGGCGCTCAGATCGACATCAACGACAACGGCATCGTGTCGATCGCATCGTCCGACGCCAAGGCGATCGAACAGGCCCAGGCGCTCATCGCCGGTCT
>JAYVWH010000099.1:0-4898 GCA_043786265.1 Kofleriaceae bacterium
TCACTGCTCGCAGCTTGCAGTGATGACGGCGGCATGAATACACAATGCCTCGGCGGAGGCCACGGCGGCGCAAAGCCGACGTGTGGGCCATGGGCCAGTGATGTGCCCGAAGGCGGTGAGTTCCGCATCGAGCTCCAGAAATTCGGGACCGACGGCTCGACCACCGCGGCCACGCACGGCTATTTCTTCAAGGACCAGATGCCGCTGCGACGCGACCTCGAAGGTCCCGAGCTCGTGGCGGGGACGGGTTGCACCGATGCCACAGGCGGCAGGTACTTCGACAACGGTTCGCCCCCGGCCGCGCAGGCGATCGCCGCTTCGCGTACGTACCTGGATCTCGGCGCCACTGCGGCGATCACGAGCCCCGAGCAATCCTTCACGCTGGACCGCCAGCTCAACACGATGGACCTCTCATCGTACTTGGTGCACAACACGGTTTATCTGCCGGCTAGCTCGGACGGAACCAACAACCTGCGCAACCACGCATACACGGTCGAGTGGCCTACGGACGGGCAACTCGGACCGATGGAGATGACCGAGCCAACCGCGGTCCAGGGCGTGCCGGTAAAGAGCCAGCTCTTCGTCCCAGGAGAGATGACGAACATGAACCCAGCGTTCACCGCTCCGGTGGCCATCCCGGCGACGGGTGACATGACGCTCACGTACCAGCTCCCCGCGAGTCCGGCGGATGCACCTCCGATCCTGCAGTTCGTCGTGTTCTACAACACCACGACCGCAGGCGTGGACTATCAATGTGTGAGCGATGCGAACGGCACGCTCACGGTTCCACGCGCGATGCTCGATCTCATCCAGCCGACTGGCTACATCTACTTCGGCACGTTCACGCACGTGGGGCACATGCAGCAGGGTCGTCGTCTTGACCTCGTTGGCGTTGCTTGCACGTACAACGAATACGCGAAGTGATCTGACGTACGCCGCTTACGCGGATCTCAGCGTACGAGGTCCCGCACGAGGCGCACGCCCAGCCTTATCGATCGCTGTTCGATCGGCACGCGCCGCCGCGCGGTGACGGCGCAGTCGGTGTCCGAGTCACACCACGCGCCGCCGCGGCTCGCCATCATCATCACCGTTGCCGCGATCTTGTTGCCTTCCGCTGCGATCGGTGTGCACCAGTCAGCGATCCCGCCGGCCATGTCACGCACGCCATAGGGCGACTCATCGCTAGGGAACGTTCCGACGGGCTCGGGAACGGCAGGCCCTGGCCGCGAGTGCATCATCTTGCAGAAGATGCTCTCGAAGCGGTCGCCCCAGGGATAGCGGCGCCCGTCGACACCGCGCGCGGCCTTCTCCCACTCGATCTCGGTCGGGAGCCGATATGCCCTGCCGGTACGCGCCGAGAGCCACTCGGCGAACTCCATCGCGGACCGAGCATCGATGCCGAACACGGGTACCTTCGACCAGGTCTCGGCAGTCAGCCCGAGGTCAGCGAGGCCGCCGGTGGGTACAAAGGCTGATCTTCCCATCGACCATAGAGGCGCATCCGGGCGCGCATGCGGGACCAGTCGCAATGCACGATCGGGATCCTGCACGCGGATTGCTTCGATGAACTCGAGGTATTCACCGAACGTCACGGGAAATGTCTGGATGCAGAACGGCGGGACGTCGACATCGCGGAGGATGCGGTTGTCGCCAAGCTCGGAGCCCAGCGCGGCGACGCTCCCAGGAATATAGCTTTCGTCGTCCGCCAGCGCGGCCACCGCATCGCCATCGATGACTACCTCGGTCTCGCGATCGCCGCGCACCACAACGGGGATGCGAAGCCTGCGTCCCTTGGTCGTGACCAGCAAGACATAGCTGCCCGGCGCTGCCGGCACGGCCTCGAGTGCAGACTTGCGCAGCCGCCTCTGCGGCCCCAGGGCGAGCTGTCGATCCCGTTCCTCGATGGGGGCGAGCGCGATGTCGGCGACGTCGCCGGGCAACGAGATATTGAGCCAGCCCGGGCGCCCGCCAGCGCGGAGCAGAATGCCGTCATCGTCGTACTGCCTTAGGAGGCCTTCGAAGAACAGCCGATCGAGATCGGCGCGACGCTCGCGTGCGCGCTCGACGCGGTCCGCATACAGGCGTGCGAGACCGCTGCGCGCCGCAGCGTGCTTCGGTTGCTCGGACAGCGCCTGGTCGTAAGACGAGATTGCTTCCTGCAGCGTGCGTACGAGCAACGCGTCGACGATCGCCAGCTCGTCCTCCGCATCCCACACGCGACGTCGCTCGTCGATCGACGCCCACGGATCGACGCTGAAGCTCAGCGTCGCAAGCTCGCCAGCCAGCTTCTGCCGCTCCTCGCGCGTCTCGTGGTAACGGGCCGCGAGCTCGTCACCCTGCGCGACGAGGCCAGCCGCTCGCCGCTGGCGTTGCTCGCGGTCCACCGTACCTTCGAGGAAGGACTCGACGGCGTTCACGATTTGCTCTGCGGACGCGAAGCGTTTGCCCGGGTCCAAGTCCATGGCCTTCATCGCGATACACTCGAGGTCCACGGGGACGAGCCGGTCGGTGGGCGCGACGCTGCTCGGCAACGGCGGAACCTGAACTTCCTGTCGCCGACGCAGGATCTCGGACGCGTGAGTTCCTCGAAATGGCGAGCGCAATGCCAGGATGCGATAGAGAACGACGCCGAGAGCGAAGACGTCAGTGCGCGCATCGAACACGAGTGACCCGTCGAACTGCTCCGGGGCCATATACGCCGGCGTGCCACCGCCGATGAACCCACCATGGTCGCGCGAGTAGGCCATGCCCCAGTCACTGACGAGGACCTCGCCGAACGAGCCGAGCAGGATGTTGTCCGGCTTGATGTCGCAGTGAATGACGCCGCGGCAGTGGGCGTAATGGATGGCCTGACAGACCTGGATGAACGTGCGCAGCAGGCGATGCAGTGTCCACGTCCCCTGCAGACTCGGTTCGCGCGTCCGCAGGCCGGCTAGGACATGCTCGAGACTGTATTGCTCGACGAGGCGCATCACGTAGAACGGGCCCTCGTCATCGGCGACGCCGGCGTCATAGACCGGGATGATGTTTGGGTGCTCCAGGTTCCCGGTGACCCGAGCTTCGCGCGCGAGCGAGCGGGCGTACTCTGGCGTCTCGAGGTCGTGGCGCAACGCCTTCACCGCGACGCGGCGGCCCAGGGCACGGTCCTGGCAGATGAGCACCCGTCCCATGCCACCCTCGCTGAGCCCGCGCTCGACGACGTAACGCGTCCCGCTGCTCACGCCAGCGCCGTACAAGGCCTGGCTGAACGTGACGTCGATCGGTCGAACAAGCTCGTTTGCTTGTTCAACCGTCAAGACGTTCGCCTTCAGCCAGACGTCGTGCGGATTGTCGTACGCACCCGACCTGAACAGCGTCACCACGTGCGTGAGGCACTCCGGGGTGATCCAGCCGCGCTCGAGCGCACCGATGCCGATGTCCAGGAGGTGCCGCCAGTCGAGCCCGCTCGGATCCGATGCGAAGCGCGTGCTGGTTCCCGCACGCCGTCCACGAAATGACCCTGACGAGTCCCCCGAATCAGCCATTTCTAGATCTAGCCCCACCTGTTGCTTGGTGACAACAAGACCTTGCGAGCGGTGCATACAGATTCACGCTTTCGCCTGCGAACGACCTGCGACATACACACGTGCGTACGTGATCGGTTGAAGTGAGTTAGCCTGCGCCGGTGAAGCTCGCTTTTTGCCAGACCAATGGCTGGATCGGGGTAAAGAGCGGCGGCTTGATCGCCCAGCGTCGTTGCGCCGAGGCGCTGGGCGCAGCGGGTCATGACGTGACAGCGATTGTCCGTCTCCCGGACGCCGACTTCGTCGAGCCACAAGCGCAGATGGGCGTTCTGCCACCAAGCGCCGAAGGCGGCACGCACTATCGGCAGTCGCGAACTGCGCTCGAGCGGCTCGGCATACCCTGCGAGGAGCTCCCCGCGGGGATTCGCTTCCGCCACGCCGGCGTCGAGGTGTATGCGTTCGGGGGCTCGCTCGAAGCGTTTTGCGCGATGATGCGAACACACCTCGAGAAGCTCTCGCCAGACTGGATCCACGTGGTCGAAGAGGACGACGGGAATCCGTTCTTGTCGACGTGTCTGGAGGTCGTCGACCGCCGAGTTATCGTGCACATGCATTCTGTTCAGTGCCTCCCGTTTGGACCACTCACCATCTCTGGCGAAGATCGTGAGCGTGCCGCGCAGCTTCGCTCTGCTCGCGGTGCCGTGACGCCGTCGAACTTTTCCCGCACGTACATCGAAAGGCATGGCGGCATCTCACCGAAGGTGTTCCCGCCGGTCTCGTTCGATGCGACGCTGCGCCCGAACCTGGGACGGTTCGGCGAGGGGTTCATCACCACGATCAACCCGAGCGCGATCAAAGGGATCGCGATTTTCATCGCGCTGGCGCGCGCCCTCCCCCATCTGCGCTTCGCAGCGATCCCAACGTGGGCGACCTCGCAAGCCGACCTCGCCGCGCTCGCCGGGGTCCCGAATATCAGCATCCTGGCAGCCGAGGACGACGTCTCGAAGATCTACCGCCAGACAGCGGTGTTGTTGGCGCCGGCGATCTGGGAGGAGACGTTCGGGCTCACCGCAATCGAGGCGATGAGTTACGGGCTGCCGGTCGTCGCGAGTGACCTCGGAGGACATCGCGAGGCCAAGCTCGGGGTTGACTACCTGGTTCCGACCGCGCCTCTCCAGATCAGGCAGGTCGGCGACGCACGCGAGCTGATCATTCCCGAGCCCGACATCCGCGAGTGGGCACGGATCGTCGCTCGCCTGTTCAGCGACGAGCGCGAGTACGCTCGTGTTTCGACCGAATCGCATCACGCCGCAAACGAGTTCATCGGCACGCGCAGCATCCAGCCGTTCGTGCAGTATCTGGAGCAGCTATCGAGAGGCTCGGTTCAACCGCTCG